>SLBU01000115.1 GCA_007126175.1 Kiritimatiellia bacterium | reverse complement strand
GATGCGCAAATCCACGAAACCATCCTGAATCTCGAACTCGAGAAAAAACACGCCAATCTCCAGTTGCACGAAGCCTGGGAGCGCATCCAGGTTTCCGAACGGGCCGCCGAAAGCGCAGAAGAAGCGCTGCGCATCACAAGAGCACTCTATCAGGAGGGTGCCGTCGATGTCGCTACACTGCTCGTTGCTGAAGTCGCCCGAACCGAGACCCGCATGCGGGCCACCGCCGCACGCTACGACTACCTGATTGCACAATCCAACGTGAAGCGGGCCGCCGGCCGCTTCGCCCACACCCCCCAACCAAACGAAACGAATAGGTAGCACCCTATGAAAATGGACCGCAGGCGCATATCAAGCACGCTCAAAGGGCTCGCCGCAGGCATTGCCCTGATCATCATCATGCTATGGGCTTCAGGCGCACTACGCAACCGCATGGCCCCCGGCAGCATCCCCGCCGAAACAGGACTGCCGCTCCCTGGCAATGGCAGTATCCAAACACTACAGTTCGAGGATTTTCCCCAGTACGTAACGCTCGCAGGCACCGTCCATGCCGAACAACACATCACTCTCAGTGCACGTCTACCCGCTTATGTCGAGTCTGTGCATGGTAACGCAGGCGACCGCGTCCCCGAAGGACAACTGCTCATCGCACTCGATCAACGCGAACTGCGCGAAGAACAATCCGCCGCACAGGCCATCTTGCAACAAGCCGAAACTGCGTTCCAACGTTCACAGCGCCTCCTCGAAACCAACGCCACAACTCCACAGGCGCATGAAGCCGCCGAGTCCAATTACCTCGCGGCACGCGCCCAGGCCGAACGCGTCAATGTCATGCTCAGCTATACCCGAATGCTGGCCCCCATCGACGGGGTCGTTTCCGACCGCTTCGTGGAAGCTGGCGATCTCGCAGCCATGGGCCAAACCCTTCTTACCATCTTCGACCCCACCAACCTGCGTATCGAGGTTCCCGTTCCCGCGAGCCTGATTCATCTCTTTGCGGTAGACACGCAATTCCCCGTGACCCTCGACCAGGAGCAACACCAACGCACCGGCACCGTCACAGAAATCGTCAGTGCCTTCGATCCGGTCACACGCACACGACGCGTGAAGTTACGCATTGATGCTGCCGGCGACACGGTCCTACCCGGCATGTATGGCCAAGTCAAGGTGGCGACTGGCAGCATGGATGCCATCCTGTTGCCCCCACAAGCCATTCAGACAGTCGGACAACTCGAATCCGTTATGCTCCACAGGGATGGACATCTCTACCGAAGGTTGGTTCGCACCGGACCACATCACCACAACAAAGTCTGCATCCTCTCTGGACTGGCCCCCGGAGATCAGGTCTGGATACCCGAAGACCCGCACGCAGACCAGCAAAGGACCCCGGACGATGTCTAATCACGAACGCTCCTTTTTCGTCGGCATTGTGCAGGGTTTCCTGCGCGGTAATATCCCCATTCTGATTATCATTGCCAGCCTGCTGGCAGGTATTGGCGCGCTCTGGGTTACGCCACGCGAAGAAGAACCCCAGATCACCGTGCCGCTGGCAGATATTCTCATATCCTACCCCGGCGGGAGTGCCGAACAAGTCGAACGGCTCGTTGCCTCCCGCCTCGAACGCCTCCTCTACCAGATCGAAGGCGTCGAATACGTCTACTCGATGTCGCGCCCCGGAGCTGCCGTCGTTACCGTCCGCTTCTATGTCGGTGAAAATCGAGACATCAGCTTCTTCCGCCTCTATAACCAACTCAGCCAGAATCTCGACCACGTCACCCCAGGCATCGCGGGCTGGCTCGTCAAGCCTATCGAAATCGACGATGTACCCATCATCAGCACTGCCCTCTATAGCGAAGAACTCGACACACATGCACTCTATCGCATCGCCGAAGAAGTCGTCGGAAAATTGCAACGCATTCCCGATAGTGCCCGCATCACGATCCACGGCGGCGAGCCCCGCCAGGTTACCGCATACCTCGACCCAGAACGCCTGGCAGCCTTCGGCCTTTCGATTCCGACTCTGCGGCGCGCAATCCAGGCCGCAAACGTCAACAAGGTCACCGGACACTTCGAACAAACCAACCGCGTCATCACCGTCGAAGCCGGTCCATTTCTCCAGACCGCCGATGATCTCCGCAATTTGATGGTCGGCGTATTCGAAGACAGCCCCGTCTATTTTCGTGATGTGGCAGACATACAAGATGGCCCCCGCGAAGCCACCGTCACCAGTCGCTTCTCCACCGGCCCCGCCGACCCGGCACATATTCGTGAGGCGGCCGCCGTCACCATCGCCGTCGCCAAGAAACGCGGCAGCAATGCCGTGCGCGTAGCACGCGACGTCGAAACCGAAATGCAACGCTTGCAGGCCTCCCTACTGCCGCATAACGTCGGCGTCCGCATAACACGCGATTATGGCGAAACCGCCAACGATAAAGTCAACGATCTCGTTGGCAGCCTCGGACTCGCCATTCTCACCGTCATCGGTCTCTTGGCCTTTACCATGAACTGGCGCGCAGGCCTGATCGTTGCCATGGCGGTACCCATTACCTACTCCCTCACGCTGCTCTGCAACCTACTGCTGGGCTACACCATCAATCGCGTCACCCTCTTTGCCCTGATCCTCGCATTGGGGCTACTCGTCGACGACCCGATCGCCGGTGTCGAGAACATCGAGCGCCACTTGAAAATGGGCAAATCCCCCCGTCGGCAAGCCGTCGTCGATGCCATGCGTGAAATCATGGCCCCCATCCTGCTCTCTACCCTTGCCATCATCATCGCCTTCACCCCCATGTTCTTTATCACCGGCATGATGGGCCCCTACATGCAGCCCATGGCAATGAATGTACCCCTCGCGGTCGTCATGTCCACCGTAACCGCCCTCACCGTAACCCCCTGGCTGGCCTTCAAACTCCTCCCGAACTACCGCCAGAACCAAACGGCAACAGACAGCAGCGAAGACGACCGCATCCGTGCAACCAAACTGTACAAGGTCTATACCCGTATCGTGAGCCCTTTCCTCAACTCGCGCAAAGCCGCGCAAAGCATGCTTGCCGTTGTCACCCTGCTCTTCCTGGCCGCTGGGGCCCTCGCTCTCAGCGGACTTGTCCCATTGAAAATGCTACCCTTCGACAATAAAAACGAATTTCAAATCCTCGTCGATACCCCGGAAGGCAGCACCCTCGAAACCACCGATGCCGCGCTGCGCACCGTCGAGGCCTACCTCCATACCATCCCCGAAGTCACCGATTTCACGACCCTGGCCGGAGCTGCATCCCCCATGGATTTCAACGGCATGGTCCGGCACTACTACATGCGCCAGGCCCCACATCTCGGCGACATCCGCGTCAACCTCCTGCACCGCAACGCCCGCAAAGCCGATAGCCATTCCATCATGTTGCGCATACGCAATGATATCGCCGCCATCGCCCACCAAACCGGGGCCAACATCAAGCTCGTGGCCATTCCACCCGGTCCGCCCGTACTCGCAACGCTCGTCGCCGAAGTCTATGGCGCTCCACAACACGCCTACCCCGATCTCGTCGATGCCGCCCGCACCGTCAAAAACCGCATGGCAAGCGAACCCGGTGTTGTCGACCTCGACAGCACCATCGAAGCCCACCAACCCAAACTCGCCTTTACCGTGGACCGGACCAAGGCCGGACGCAATGGGATTCATACCACCGATATTGTCGAAACCCTGCGCGTGGCACTGGAGGGGGAACAGGTCGGCATCCTTGCCACGACCCGCGAACGCAATGAACTACCGATCGCACTGCGCCTCACCCGCACAGCCCGCTCCGCCCCATCCTTACTCGCCAATCTCCCCGTCGCCAGCCGTACCGGCCAACCGGTGCGACTCGGCGAACTCGGCACATTCTCCCACAATGCCGTCGATCAGACCATCTACCGCAAAAATCAGGAACGCGTCGTATACGTCATGTCCGAAGTCGCCGGGCGCGGCCCCGCCTATGCCGTCCTCAACCTCCAGAGCTATTTCAAACAAAACCCATTGCCCGAGGGCCTGCGAATCCATTGGCGCGGCGAAGGCGAATGGAAAATCACCCTCGATGTATTTCGCGACCTTGGTATCGCCTTCTCCATCGCCCTGCTCGGAATCTACGTACTGCTCGTCTACGAGACAGGGTCCTTCCTCTTGCCGGTGGTCATCATGCTATCCATCCCACTCACCATGATCGGGATCATGCCCGGATTCTGGCTCCTGAACCTCGCCGTAAACCGGCCCGTCGGTGGCTTCGATAACCCCGTATTCTTTACCGCCACCGCCATGATCGGCATGATCGCACTCGCCGGCATTGTGGTCCGAAATGCCATCGTGCTGATCGACTTCATTCGGCAAGCCCAGGAACGGGGCGAGGACCTCCGCCCTGCCATCCTGGCATCCGGTGCCGTACGCATGCGCCCCATCCTGCTCACAGCCGGCACCACCTTGCTCGGCGCATGGCCCATCACATTCGACCCCATCTTCAGCGGACTCGCATGGTCCATCATCTTCGGACTGCTCGTCTCCACCGCATTCACCCTCCTGGTCGTACCCGTCGTATACTTCATGATCTTCGCCACACATAAGTAACCCACATCTCTCACCACACGCACACCCGTGGCGAATTCGCCGTAAAGCCAACATTTTAACTTGATTCCCCACAAACACCATGATAGTTTACCCGACTGTTATGCAACGCAAGCGCCCATCGTCTATCGGTTAGGACTCCAGGTTTTCATCCTGGCAAGAGGGGTTCGACTCCCCTTGGGCGTGCCATCGGACGACAGACGCAAAGTATGTTTACCCCATCCGAATCCGCACGTAATCTTTGGAAAGCCATCGGCCCCGGCATTCTCGTCGCATGCGCAGCAATTGGCGGCTCACACCTCGTATGGTCCACGCAGGCGGGGGCCATCTACGGCTGGCAGCTCATCGGACTCATCCTCATCGCCAACCTCTTTAAATTCCCGTTCTTCCTGTACGGCCAGAGCTACACCGCCGCCAGTGGCGAAAGCCTGCTCGATGGCTATCATCGCCTCGGCAAAGTCTACATTTACCTCTTCCTGCTTATCAACATCCTTACCAGCGTCATCAACATTGCCGGTGTTGCCCTCGTCTCAGGTGCGCTACTCGCAGGTTTTGGCGCACTACCGGGTAGCTTTACCGAACAAGCCATTGCCCTCTTGATCCTGTGTGTCCTGCTCATCACATTCGGACACTACCGCCTACTCGACAGCCTCGCCAAAATCGTCATCATCATCCTCACCTTCACAACCCTCACCGCCGTTGCCCTCGCAATACAACGCGGCTCGCAGGCAATGCCGGATTTCGTCCCGCCCAGTCCCTGGCAATGGTCCGCATTCCCCTTTCTCGTGTTCCTGCTCGGCTGGATGCCCGCCCCCATTGACCTATCCGCATGGTCCTCCCTCTGGATCTTCAGCCGAAGCAAACAAACCGGTCATTTTGCCACAACACGCGAAACCACCATCGACTTTCATCTCGGATACGCAATGGCCGTCATCCTGGCCCTCGCTTTCGTGGCCCTCGGCAACCTCGTCATGCATGGCACCGGCGAAACCTTCGCCACCAGCGGCATCGGCTTCTCCCAGCAACTTGTAGGGCTCTACGCCGCCACCATCGGCGAATGGTCCCGCCTGCTCATTCTCTCGGCCGCCTTCGTCACCATGTTCAGCACAACCCTCACTTGTGTCGATGGATACCCCCGCGCACTCGCCGCATGCTGTAAAATCCTCGCCCCGAAAATCGACTTCCAACGCACCCATACCCTGTGGATTCTGCTCGCGGTGATCGGGGCCGTCATCAGCATCAGCACCTTCACCCGCTCCCTCATACAACTCCTGCAGTTTGCCGCAGCTGTCTCTTTCCTCACATCCCCCATCCTCGCACTCGTCAACTTCAGAGTCATGTTCCTGCCATCCGTACCCAAAAATAAACGCCCCGGATGGATACTCAAAATTCTCAGCCTCGCAGGACTTACCTTCTTTCTCGGCATGTCCATCGGATACATCTACGTACAGTGCATCAAAGCATGAACCAACGCCGTACCCTAACGAAAAATGCGTAGAAACCGAAAAATCAAATGCGTGACAACAAGAAAAATCCCCACAAAAACCACCCCACTTACAATGCCCCCAACAATTGCCAATTGCCTACCCCTCGCTTTCTTCACAAACCACATTACAAGTATAAACAAATCCACAAAATAGTATAACCTCTACCCGATTTTGCCCCTCACGGCGAGATATTTTGTGCTATTTTGCCCGCCGCCACGCGCTTTATGCAATAGGGCTTGACGTTACACCCCCTCTGTACCTATAGTGTCCCTTGCTTCAGAAACGAGCCTGGCTATCTTTTGGCGAGCGGGGGTTTCCCGCTCTTTTTATTGTCAGGCATACTTTGACATACGAATAAACGGGGAACGAGGTCGCCCAATGAATAATGAACTCATTGCCATTCTGAATTATATGGAAAAAGAGCGCGGCATTGACCGCGAAGTCTTGATCGAAGCGGTAGAATTTGCCCTGCAAACCGCTGCGCGCAAAGCCGACAACATCGATAGTACCCTGCGTATCGCCATCGACCGCAAAACCTGCGATATCAAGGCCTTTGCCCTCGCTACAGTTGTCGAAGGGAAACCTGAAAACGAACAACAAATCTCACTCGTCGATGCAAAACGCTTCAACCCGGCGGTACAACCCGGCGATGAAATCGAACGCGAAGTGCGCCCCGCTAACCTCGGGCGCATCGCCGCCCAAACCGCGAAACAAGCCATCGCACAGAAAATCCGGCAGGCCGAACGCGAAATCGTTTTTGATGAGTACCGCGGACGCGATGGCGACATCGTCAGCGGTGCCGTCCGCCAATTTTCACGCGGGGATATCATCGTGGATCTTGGTCGCGCCGAAGCCATACTGCCCGCAAGGGAACGGGTACCCACGGAGGAATACCAAGTCGGCGACCGCATCAGGGCCTTTGTCGTCAGCGTTCTTAACAACCCCAACGGGCCAGCAATTATGCTCTCCAGAAGCCATCCCGACTTCGTGCGACGCCTCTTCGAACTCGAAGTATCCGAAATCGGCGATGGCATCGTCGAAATCAAGGGCATCGCACGCGAACCCGGATACCGCACCAAAATCGCCGTCGCCTCCAAAGACGAGAAAGTCGATCCGGTCGGCGCATGCGTCGGCATGCGGGGTATGCGCGTAAAAAATATCGTGCGGGAACTCTCCGGCGAAAAAATCGATATTGTACGATGGAGCCCCGATGTCAAAACATTTGTCATTAATGCCCTTTCCCCCGCAAAACTCTCGAAAGTCGAAATTACCGGATCTCCTGATGATCGCTGCATTTCGGTGGTAGCCGACCCGGAGCAGCTCTCATTGGCCATTGGAAAACGCGGGCAAAATGTACGCCTCTCGGCCAAGCTTACCGGCTGGAAAATTGATATCCAGAAGGATGATGTCGCGATCTCGTTTGAGGAGAAAGTCGAACAGGCGGTTAAGGATTTTGCCAGTATCGATACCGTTTCACCGGAAGCAGCAAAGGCTTTGGTCAATGCAGGCTTCCTGTCTGTCGAAGGTGTGCTCGCCGCAGAACCAGGCGAACTCGCGGAAATGCTGGATATGCCGGCAAGCGAGGCACGCGCACTCTATCAAGCCATTATTAACGCACAACCAGACCTGCAGGACGACTAACCGCAGGTTCTGTGGCATTCTATGCCGAGGAGAGGTATCCATAGTATGAGAGTTCATGAATTATCCAAGGAATTGGGACTTTCCAATCGGGAATTGCTGAAGGTTTTACGCGAGAATGGCATCGAAGCCAAAAGCCACATGAGCTCGCTCGAAGACGACGACCTCATAACCGTCCGCCGCGCCCTCGCACTCAAGCCCGTACAGCCGGGCGAAGCCCCAACCACCAGGAACACGGCAACCGAACCGGCCAAGCACCAGCCCCCAGCGCAAAAAGAGCAACCCGCTGCCCCCGCAGCGCCACAGACCGCACCAGCACCAACCAAACTAGACGAAAATACCGCGCCAGAACCCACCAAAACACCGCCGCCCGCCAAAACAACAGTCACCGCCGCACCCCCGCCGCCGCACCCTGCAACATCAACGAAACCTGCTACTCCCGCAAACACGCAAAAGGCGGCCCCCAAAAAAGAACCAGAAACCCCAACCAAAACGACTGGGTCCACGGCGCCCCCGACGCGCAACTCCAGCCCG
>SLBU01000089.1 GCA_007126175.1 Kiritimatiellia bacterium | reverse complement strand
GATCGGGTTGGTGCACGCGGGTGGCGCTTGCATTTGCAGAAGAAGGCCCGTGCCTTCTTACTGCGGCAAGGGTATAACCGCAAGATGGGGGCGCGTCCTTTGCGGCGTGCGTTGTCGCGTTATCTTGAGGACTCTTTGGCAGAGCAGTTGTTGCGTGGCGATATGCAAGGTACGGGCGTCATTAATATTTCCGAGAAGAATGGGGAGCTGGTATTCACGCCGCGTGTACGTGCCGCTCGGAAAGAAGAGGCTGCCGCAGAAAAGTAGGGCACCCAGTTGTAGGGTGCCCTAGGTTTTGCCTTACGTGTTCCGACCGCACGGTTTTCTGTACGCGTGTTTCCTTTTATTTGTGATTATTTCCCGATTTCGATCTTACGGGTACGTACCTCCTCGCGTTTCGGTATCGACACCGTCAAGGTTCCGTTACGCACGTTGGCCGAAATTTTGTCGACCTGTACAGAATCCGACAATTGGAATGTGCGATGAAAGGTGCCGTAATCCCATTCCTGGCCGGCGAGGGAGTATCCCTCGGGCGCTTGCAAGGATGGTTTCGCGTCAATCGTGAGCACACCATTTTCGACGCTCAGGTCGACTTCCTGCTGTTCGGCTCCTGGCAGGTCGGCAAGCAGCGTCAGGTTTTCCCCGTCTTCCATGATGTCAACTTCCGGCATGTACACGGCTTGTGGCGTTTCCGGCCGCGGTTGCGTTTGTACGGCATGTTTGTTTTCGGTAGTCATGATGTATTCCTCCTTTCCGGGATTGTGGTTTTAGGCTGCCTTTACCGCGATTTTACGTGGTTTTTCCTCTTCGGAGCGAGGGAGCTTTACCCGCAGAATGCCGTTGCGGAAGGCAGCGGACACTTGATTGTTATCTACCCGGAAGGGTAGTTTCAGCGCGCGCGAGAATTCCCCATGCGGCCGCTCCTGGCGGTGTAGCACCACGTTCTCTTCTTTCGGAGTCGGGTTTACTTTGCCGCTGATCGTAAGCTGGTCACCCATGACGCTGACATCCACATCGGCGGGGTCGACGCCAGGCATATCGGCTTCCACCATAAGCCCTTCGGGCGATGTCCATACGTTCAGCAACGGGTACCGCTCGCCCCGCTGTGCAGCAACGGGCCGCTCGGCACCGAGTGCGCGATTCATGCTTTCCTGGATCGATTCCAGTTCGTCGAAGATTGACCATGCACTGCGTGGCCAGGTTGTCAGTTCCAGCATCTTGCACCTCCTTCGTTTTAGCCTTTCTCTATGAACGATGTCATGCGGTTTCCACTTCGGATACCGCCGCATCCGCTCGGGATAATAAGCATAGGATGTGCCAACTTTATGTGTGTTGTTGTAAGTCGTTCTAATACATGGATATGTGGTGTAATGATTGTTTTGGGCGGTTATTGCATGGTGCCATAATGACGCAAAAGTGGCAGGTGGTGCGCGGGGGTAAGAAGCGACAATGTGACTCGCTCCGCGCCCTGACGCGATACGGCTGGGAGTTCGGTGACGCGAACGGCGACGCGAACGGTTAACGATTGGGATTCTTTACTCGTAATCCGTTCTCGTCGCCGTTCTCGTTGGCCGAAATAGGGCGTCTATAATTGTGGTCATTAGAAAGCAAAACAATGAAGTTACGACTAGGCAGTGAGCAGTTCGAAGAGCAGTTCGTTGCTTTTGGCTTTGAGGATCCTCTTGCGGATTTTGGCATCACTGAGTAGGCGTGCTATGTCACCGAGGAATTGGGCGTGGGGCCCACTCGATCCTTTGGGGGAAAGCGTCATGATGAAGATGCGTGCGGGTTGGCGGTCGAGACATTCAAAGTCGATTTTACGTTTGGTGATCCCGACACAAGCCAGTAGTTGTTCGACGGCATCCGTTTTCACATGGGGCACGGCAATGCCGTTTTCCATGCCGGTGGACATTTCGGCTTCGTGATCGAGTAGATCCTTCAAGGCAAGTTCAGGATCCTTGACCTTGCCGGTCCGGCAGAGTATCTCGAGCAGGGCGCGTATGATACTGGGTTTGTCATTGCCCGGTAGGTCGATCGTTACAAGTTCAGGTGTAAGGGTTTCTTTCAGCATCCAACCAGACTACTCGCAATGGGATTGTCGCGTCAAGAATAGGTTGTTGCTTGTAAGGGGTGGACAGATGGAGTCGTTTTATTTATTGTGTAACCGTGAGGGGTTGATGTAGGAGGATGGTATGCGGATGTGGTTGTGGGGTTTGATTGCAGTTTTGACGGGAGGAAATCGCATGATGGAGGATCATGGAGGCGCGTTAGGGGGGGAAGCGCAGGCTGTTCGCATTGCGCACACGAATCGGTTGGCGGGGTCGATCAGTCCGTATTTGCAGCAGCATGCCCGAAATCCCGTTCATTGGTATCCTTGGGGGGAAGAGGCATTTGCAGTGGCGCGTCGAGAGAATAAGCCGATCTTTTTGTCGGTGGGCTATTCGACGTGCCACTGGTGTCATGTGATGAACCGGGAGTCGTTCGAGAACGAAGCCATTGCGGAAATACTCAACGCGCATTTTGTGGCGATCAAGGTGGACCGGGAAGAGCGTCCGGACGTGGACCGCATGTACATGACGTTTGTGACGGCGACGACCGGGAGTGGTGGCTGGCCATTGAGTGTCTGGCTGACGCCGACATTGAAGCCATTTGCGGGGGGCACCTATTATCCGCCGGAAGATCGTTGGGGGCGTCCGGGGTTTCGTTCGATCCTGCAGCAGATTGCGCAGGCTTGGGAAGCGGATCAGAATGGCATTGTGCAGGCAGGACAACAGGTCGTCGAACAGTTACGGCATGCTGCGGCTACAAGGTATCAGTCGGATCTCGCGTTAGATGATGATCTTTTACATCAGACATACCGCAGCTTGAAGTCCGGTTATGAACCCCGGCATGGGGGATTCAGTTCGGCACCAAAGTTTCCGCGCCCGTCGGCGCCAGGGTTTATGTTGCGCTATCACGCCCGGACGGGCTCGCAGGATGCATTGGATATGACGTTACATACCTTGCGGCGCATGGCCGAGGGTGGCTTATATGACCAGCTTGGCGGGGGCTTTCATCGCTATGCCGTGGATCCCCGCTGGCATGTGCCGCACTTCGAGAAGATGCTGTATGATCAGGCGCTGCTTGTGCCCGTGTATCTGGATGCCTACCAGCTAACCGGGGATACCTACTATGCGGATGTGGTGCGGGATGTACTGGCTTATGTCGCGCGCGATGTAACGGGACCCGATGGACAGTTCTTCTCCGCCGAGGATGCTGATAGTGCGGTGCCCGGGGCTCCGGGCAAACATGCCGAGGGTGCTTTCTATGTGTGGGCAGCAGATGAAATGGCGCAAGTGCTTGGGGCGGATGCTGACTGGGTCAAACGCCACCTTGGGGTCGAGGAGGAAGGCAATGTGCCAGAGGATCCGCATGGTGAATTTGATGGTGTCAACGTGTTGTATGTGGCCACACCACTCACGGAACTGGCCCCGGATCTCGGTCTTGCGCCCGAAGAGCTGGTGCAACGCTTTGCGGTGCATCGTAGTGCGCTATTGGAGAGACGCGCGGGGCGCCCCCGCCCGCATCTCGACGATAAGGCGATTACGTCTTGGAACGCCTTGATGATTTCGGCCTACATCCGTGCGTATCAAGTGCTGGGTGACTCCTCGTACCGAGAGGCGGCCCTGCGGGCGCTCGGGTTTGTGGAACAGTATCTATATGATGCCAAGATGCACGAACTCCGGCGTTTGCATCGCGATGGCATTGCTAGCGGCACTGGCTTTCTGGAGGATTATGCGTTTCTGATCCAAGCCTTGCTGGATGTATACGAGGCGGTTTTTGATACGCGTTATCTCGGCTGGGCACTGGCTTTGCAGGAGCGGCAAGATGCGTTATTCCAGGATGTGGATGGGGGCGGATATTTTGATACCATTGCGGATGATCCTCACATTCTGGTGCGGATGAAGGATGATCATGATGGGGCCGTTCCGTCAGGGAATTCGGTTAGTGCCATGAACCTACTGCGCCTGGCAGAGATGACGGGGCGTGAGGACTTTCGCGCATCTGCTGAGGGGGTTGTCAAGGGGTTTGGCCGGTCGTTGGCCCATGTACCGCATGCCATGCCGGCGATGGTGGCTGCAGTGGATTTTCTGTTGGGTACGCCGCGCCAGATTTTGATTGCGGGCGAGGCTGGGGCGAAGGATACGGCCGCGCTTTTACGCGTTGTGCATCGCCACTATGGTCCGAACCGGATACTGATGCTGACGCAGTGTGCAGGTGGTGGAAGCCCGACAGATTTTCAGTCGTTTCTTGGCACCTTGGCACAAAGGGAGGGTAGGGCGACTGCCTATGTATGCATTGATCATGTCTGTGATTTGCCCGTGAATACCCCCGAGGACCTGGACGCGGTATTGCAACAGTAACGAATCGGTTCAGCCTTGCTGATCCCGTCGGAAAATGACTTGCTGTTTCTTTTCGAGACGCCCACTGGATTTATGCCGGTGGAAGCAAATGCTTTTATGGATTGTGGATGAGAAAGGTTTTGACTTCTTGCCACCATGGTTCTTGCAGGCCATAGTCCAGCGTGTTGTGGTTACGGTTGTCCTGGATCCATAAGCGTTTGGGGCCTTGGTAGCTCTCGTATAATGATTTACCAAATTGCGGGGGGATGACGTTGTCATTTCCTGCGAGCAGGATGCCGACAGGGCCGTGGTAGCTCTTGAGGGCTTCGGCGGATTCGAATCGATCGCGCAGCAACAGGTTGACGGGCAGGATCGGGTAGTGGTGGTGGGCGACATCCGCGAGCCGGTTGAAGGCGGTCATCAGGAAAAGTCCGGAAACCGCGCCGGGGTGCTCGCCAGCCAACCAGGCCGCCACGCCACTTCCAATGGATTCGCCTGCCAGGAAGATCCGGTTTTCAGGGTAATCTTGCCGGATTTGCAGGAGGGCATTTTCGGCCGCGTTTTTGAAGCTGGTTTCACTGGGGCTGCCCGGGCGCGCGCCATAGCCGGGATATTCGAGCAGGAATACGTAAAAGGCAGGATGGTCTGCGGGTCGCTGAAAACCTTTTACGAGGTAGGTGCGGTGCAAGGCAAATCCTGCATTTCCATGAAAGGCCAGTAGGATGTTGGCACCCTTAGGGGGAGGTTCGGCTGGCATCCAGCCAATCAGTTGGTTCTGTGCTGACTTCCAGGGATGGAGGCCGTTCTCTTTCGCAATCGGCACGAGCTCTGCTTCAGGAGCGCGCATGGGATAATAGAGTGCGCGGCGCTGAAAGATTGCCAGGTACAACGAGAACCCGACGTATACCATCAGCAGCATACGTGCGAGAATGAAAAGAAAGCGGGCAAGCGGTTTGTCGGCTAATATTTTTTTCATGGTGACCAGCCTAGAGCGGATGTGGGCGGTAGGCAAGCGTGAAGCAGGCGGGGGGGGATTGACGTGGGAGAGGGAAGGAACTACCTTGGTGGATCACGCAGAGGTCATAATTTCTGCGTTCTAACCATAAGGTGTGCAGCATGGAAGAATTAGAAGAGGGACAAGCGCGAGCGGACTTTGCGCATTTGACGCCCGATCATGTTCTGGATCTGGTCGAGGCCGCGCTCGGGCAGCGTTGTTCGGGACTCTGCCGGCCCTTGACGAGTTATATTAATCGTGTCTATGAGCTGGAGTTGGAGGGCGGTAGCCGGGTGGTTGCAAAGTTTTACCGGCCGGGACGATGGAGTCTTGATGCACTGCAAGATGAACAGGACTTCTTGGCCGAACTGGGCGCTGATGAATTGCCGGTGATTCTGCCGCTTCCGGGGCTCGATGGCCAGACATTGCACTGCCATGACGGTAACTATTTTGCGATATATCCGAAACGCGGGGGACGGGCGTTGGATGAGCCGGACGAGCAGCAGTGGCTTGAGACGGGCCGGCTGCTCGGACGTGTGCACGTCGTGGGATCGCGCCATCAGACGCGTGATCGCATCGTGATGCGTCCGGATGCATCGACCGAGGATCACATCCAGTATTTGCTCGATGCACATCTCACGCGGCCTGATTTGCATGCGCGATTTGAGGCTGCGGTCGATGAGGTGCTCGATAGGATCGAGCCACTCTTTGATGACGTGGAATACCTGCGTATTCATGGTGATCTGCACCGTAACAACATGCTCTGGCGGCCAGGGGAGCCATTGGCCCTGATAGACTTCGACGACATGGCTGAAGGGCCTGCCGTGCAGGATCTGTGGATGCTTCTGCCGGGACGGGCCGTCGATGCAAGGCGTGAATTGCAGTGGTTGCTCGAGGGGTATGAAACCTTTCGCCCGTTCAGGCGCACTGAATTGCGGCTGGTTGAACCCCTGCGTTTCATGCGCATGATTCACTATCTGGCATGGTGCGGACACCAACAGGAAGATGGGGGCTTCGCACGCTTATCGCCGGATTGGGGCACGGAGAGTTTCTGGCAAACCGAAATACATGACATTATCCAGCAGGGACATGCCATTCGGCAGGCACTCGAACAGGGCTGACCAAGGTTAACGCATAATAAAAAAAGGCTTGCTGTCCCGCCTTGTTAGTGATAATAGTTAATCATTATCTGTTATCAGTAGCGCATGTATGTGTTGCGCGAGAATGCAAGGAGGGATGAGATGGGAGAGAAGCGTATGAAGAGGATCGTGTTGGCATCGGCGGTTTTTTTGTTTGGTTCGCAGGTAGCGCGAGGGGAATTGCCGGAGGGGCTTACGCCGCGTCAATTTGGGTGGTTTACGCCGAGTGTGTATTTGAATGCGGCGGCCGGGGTTAGCTCGGCAGATCATGTGGAGGATTTGGCGGTGGGGCATCATGATCCGACCCGTAAAGAAGGGACAGTGCAGGGCTTGGAGCTGGGGATGTCGATGCGTGCGCACAGGCATTTGGAGGGGTTTGCAACCTACACACTGCATTATGGATATGAAGAAGAGTGGGAGGGTGAGTGGGAGGAAGCCTTTCTGAAGCTTGCGAACCTTCCGGGGGGCTTTGAAGTGCGGGGTGGTCGTATGCTGGCGCGGTATGGCGCACAAAATGCGACACACATGCATAGCTGGGACTTTGTTGATATGCCCCTGGCGGCGGGACTTCTACTGGGCGAGGATGGTATTGCGATTGACGGTGGTGATATCACATGGTCGCTGCGCGATCGTACCATGACCTATGGTATTGTTGCCGGTTTCGGTGCGTTTCTGTCGCATGACCACGGTCATGGCGATGATCACGACGATGACCACGATGATCATGACGACCATGGCCATCACGACGACCACGATGACCATGGCCATCATGGCCATGCGCATGGTTGGGATGACACGATAGCGTATGGTCGGTTGTTTGGCATCTATCAGCCGCATGATTTTGTTAACTGGACGGTCGGTCTCTCTGCGGCGATGGGCGACAATGAGGATCATGAGACGCGCGGTGTCTATGGTCTGGATTTGACGTATGCCTGGCGCGAGCGTGGTTTGGAGCCAGGGGGACGTGCGCTGCGTTGGACAACGGAGTTGCTTGTAAAGTCCGAGAAGGCAGCACATGAAGAGGAGCATCACGAGGATGATCACGAACCGCGGCGTGTGTTTGCGCGGAGTGCCGGGCATGATGCCCATGCCCATGATGATCATGGTCATGGCGGTGCACATTTGGAGCGTGAAACCGAAGTTGGTCTCTACACGCAGTTGATTTACAGTTGGAATGAAAAGGTCGATACGGGGTTGCGGCTGGAGTATGTCGAGGGCGGTGCGCATGGGCATGATCGGTATCGGGTAAGTCCAGTTGCGACGTATCGTCCGTTTGGTGCGCCCGGTGTTGCCTTGCGGTTGCAGTATAACTATGATGATTTCGATCATGATAGTGAGCATACCCTTTGGGCCCAACTGGGGTTAGCCTGGGGGGGGCCTGAAGTTCGATAACTTCAGGAATTGATTTGCTGGTTGCAGGGCGCGAATGGTCGATAGACCTTCGCGCCTTGTTTATGCTAGAGTGTGGGGGTATCCAGGTTCCATATCTCGATTTGGCCCATCCAATGGGCGAGCCGGTCGTGTGGTTGAACGTTTATGAGGGGACGATTATGGTGAAGACGATCGTATGTATGTTGTTAATGGCGAGCTGGGCGCAGGCAGAGGTGTTGCATGTGGCATCATTCCATCCTTTAGCGGCGGATTTGGCGCGCCAGGTCGGTGGCGAGCATGTCGAAATCGTGGAGGTCATGAAGGCGGGGCAGGATCCGCATGTGTTCATGCCCTCGCCCTCGGACTTGCAGTCGGTTGAAGGGGTTC
>SLBU01000058.1 GCA_007126175.1 Kiritimatiellia bacterium | reverse complement strand
CCCGATGGCATTTGCACGACCTACGTGCATAACCACCTCAAGATCGGCGACAGCATGACGGTCAACGGCCCCTACGGCGACTTCCACCTCTCCAACACGGACAAGGAGATGATCTGCATTGCCGGCGGGTCCGGGATGGCCCCCCTCAAATCCATCCTCTACGATATGCGCGAAAAGGGCAATACACGCAAGGCAACCTACTTCTTCGGGGCCAAATCCAAACGCGACCTCTTCCTCCTGGACGAGATGAAACAGTTGGAAACGGATCTCCCAGCATTCAAATTTATTCCGGCACTCTCCGAACCGCAAGACGAGGATGATTGGCAGGGGGAAACCGGACTCATTACCGAAGTGGTCGATCGGCATACGGGCGACCTTTCCAATGCGGAAGGCTATCTATGCGGAAGCCCTTTCATGATTGACGCATGCATTGTTGTGCTTAAGAATCATGGCATGCCCGAGGAGAATATATTCTACGATAAGTTTTCATGATCCAAGGAGTCTCGTATGAAGCAAACCCCCGAAATGGACCATTACCAGCATAATATGCGCCCTGGCTGCATTACCCTCAAGGGAATGCTGGGTAATGACCGCCGTAACCTCACGGATATCCTTACCGATGATGATGCCGAAGTAAAGCGTTTGGGAACCACCCATGAAGCCATTGCGGCCCGGATGCAAGAGCTGCGCGATGCCGGCGTCGCGGGGCTGGGAGAATCCATCTCCGTACAAGGGCACTTCGACATACGCGTCGATAGCGTGCGCGGCAAATTGCCCTGCCCGTTCGAAGATGCAATCGTACAGAAAACGTTTGTACAAGTGCAGAACAAAACCCTCCACGAAACCATTACCTATACCGATCTGCATATTCATATGATCAAGGAACACGGTTTCTATGAAGGGCATGGCTCGGGATTCCGACTCCCCCCGGCTGAACTTGTCAAAGTCCTTGACGTACCCCCGGCAGAGCTGTAAGCTAACCACACACATTTTGTCTATAGGTAATGACGCATGTAACACCAATGATGTGGTAGGAAACGATGACACTACACGATTTCATCACGTTGCAGATTCAAGAGATTGATCGACACAAATGGATCGAGTCACAAAAAGCGGGTCGCGACCTCGGGGAAGATGCGGTATTCGACTGGGTCTACCGTTATGCCGACAACTTCCGCCACCATATTATTGAGGGCTTAGGCGAGCATGTGGTATATCCTGATGGGCAACAAGCGCCCCCGATGGATCTCAACAGAAAATACCGGTTCGATACCCGTAAGCCGCTTTCGCAGCGCGGTTAATCATGCAAGTCGCGAACATGTTCGCCCTCATGCCATACCCCGCGAATACGCCGGCCAGCTGAGATGCGAATGCCTTCCCCATGCATCTGCCCATTCCGGAATTTCCCGATAAATTCGCTGCCATCGGCAAAGCGGTAATGGCCGCGCCCGTGCCGGACCCCTTCCACAAAAGCCCCTTCGTATCGGCTCCCATCCGCAAACACATAGACGCCGGTTCCCGTCCGTTGATCCTGCCGGAATTCCCCCTGATATCTATCGCCATTCTTGAATCGGTGTAGGCCATGTCCGTGGCGGCGGCCATTGAGAAAGTCCCCCGCATATTGGGCACCATCCGGGTACAACATAATGCCACGGCCATTGATCATGTCATTCGCGAAGGCACCAGCATAGCGCGTGCCATCCACCTTTGTCAGGCTACCCAATCCGTGGCGGATCCCCCGCACAAAGCCGCCCTCATAGCGCGTCCCGTCCGCCAGCACAAGCGTGCCGGTACCATGGCGCAAATCATGATGAAACTGCCCTTCATAGCGCTCGCCATTACGGCGCGTATACATGCCCCAGCCATGCATCAAACCATTCTCAAAGGAACCTTCATAACGGTCCCCATTGGGAAATTGCACCACGGATATGACGCGCCGTGCCTCCGGGCCAGGCGGCGTGGTATCGACCTGCTCCACAACCTCCACAAAAACCTCCGCGAGAGAAACGTCCTCAAACGAATCCAGTAAGGCCTCCCAGGCAGGGCGATCCTCTGTAGCTGCGGTCTGTGCGCCCGGCGCGCCATCCGGATCCTCCCGTGCGCGATCCCGACCCGCCACGACAAGCGTGCCGTCAAGCGTCAATAACGCATCGACGCGCTCCTGCAAGTGCGCGACGGATGCAACCAACGTGTCCAGCACCTCACCACGCGCTTGCAAGCGCCGATCCAGACCCGACCGATCCCGCTCGATTTGCATCTCGCGCGCTGTGATCCAACGCGCATGGCGATCCGTCTCACTGCGCATTTGATCGGTGACCTGCTGCTGCGAAAGCTGCAAACTGTTCACACGCGATGCCAGGTCGAGTTGTGCGCGCGAAAGCTGGCTGACGCGATTGGAAATGCCGCCAAGCTGAATGGTCTGCGCTGCCATCTGCCCATGTAACCATTCCATGTTATCGACGACCGCCCCCGTCTGGCGTAGCATCGCAAGCCCTGCCCCCAGCACAATCACTACCGCCGCCAGTACCGAAAAAATCAGGAAGGTTATAAACCACATGAAAGCCTGCCGCACACGAGCCCGATCGGCGGCAAACTCGTCCCGTAATTGCAGCACCGCGCGATCAAGTTTTGGCCCAGCCTCTTCCGTCATCACTCTTCTCCCGCGCGCGGCATTAGCGTCATCGCACGCGTCACGGATAAGGTCCCACTGACCTGCAAATCCGGCGATTGCGATGAGACCGTCAACTGCCGTACCCGCATTAATCCCGGCGCCGTATTGATGGCATGTAGAAACCGGAGCAAATTCGGCGCTTCCGTCTCATAGGCCCCCACTTCGATCACATACGTGACCAGATGATCGCTGCGCTCTGGCGCCAGATGTCGCATCGAGCGGATCTGTACACCATACGATAGCGCCAACTCATCCAATTCATTCTTGAATGCCTCAATCGTTTCAGACTCTGGCCCCGAAACGCCTAGTAGATCTTTTACTTCCATGTACTGCTGTTGCACGGAATGCTCATATTGCAAGACTTCCTTGGAACGACGCAACTCGCTTTCCTCCGCGGCGATGGCGGAATCCAATCCGCGCAGATGCCGGAAGGTGGGCTTTAACACAAACGCATCTGCAATCATCAGAACCATGAAACCAATCGCCAAAAGGAGACCGATTCGCTCACGCAACGGCAATTGTGCCAATTTCATCATCATGGCTGAACCCCTCCCACGATATCCCCGTTAATTTGGAAACGGAACCGCTGTGTATTATCCATGGCGGTGCCGCCGGCCTCTTCCACCCCTGCAAAATAGCGCGCTTCCTCCAGGAGCCGGATCAGCTCACGTATGTCCCGCCGCTGCGGCGCGGACCCACTGAGCGCAAACCGCCCGTTCTCAATCTGCAAATCCAGAGAATCCAGAAACACCCCTTGCGGTACGGCTGCATGCAGCACCGGCAACAGGAATTCCGGCATCACTTGCACCTCCTGCCGCGAACGAGTCGCACGGATGACGGCAACGCGTCGCTCTACCTGTTTCACGGGATCTGCCAGCAAGGCGGTCTCCACTTGCAACTCCCGCAACCGTTGCACCCGGCGGGAGGTTCCCACGCTAAAATAGAGCGATCCGGCAACCAGCAATACAGCCAGACCAGAAATAACACCAGCCCAGTTCCGCCCCATTTCCAACAATCGCTGCCGCATGGCATACACATCGGGCACAAAGTGCAGCGAGAGGGCACTCGGGGTTAATGCCATTCCCACCAAGCCGGTAAGGGACATGGCGTCCTTCACCCTTTCCGTAATGGCGGCCTCGGCCTCCGGAGCCATCCGGACATCCGCCAGCACGTCCACCCCTTGACAAGGCACCTGCAGGCACGCTTCCAGCGCCTCTAGCATGTCGGGCTGTCGCGCAACACGCGCCCCTGAAACCAGAACCAGATCAAAGTTTTGTCCTTGCAAGGTATCCTCACACGAGCGTACCGCCTCCTGCACACGTCCCACAAACCCTTCCGGCCCCGCCTCTGCTTGTTTGGCCCCCCATAGCAAACTTTTCGTATAAATCACCTTCCGATGCCGCGTTACAAGCATATGCGTGAAGTACGAATCCACATCCAACGACAAAAACACCTTCTCCGGCGGCTCGGAATGGGTATGGTGCAATAACCACGACATGACCCCCTCGGAAGAAACCCCCATCTGCCCAACCGTCAGCCCGGCGTCCTCAACCGCATAATAACGGGTTCGCACCGCTGTGCGTTGTACAATGGCCAACAACACACGCGTGTAGGTACCCTGCCGCGTATGGCCGATCAGTTTGAACCCCGAGAGAATCTCCTGCATGGAATACGGCGTCTGGCGACTGACCTGCAACGCGACCATATCTGCGATCTCGGCCGCGTCAACCGAAGGCAATTCCAGTAAACGCACATTGACTAACTGCCGGGGGATACTACACAGGAGCGGCACATTGCTGAATTTGTGCTGCTTGAACGCCGTACGCAAACTTTCCGAAACGACCATCTCCGCGTCAACATGTTCCAGATACGCCTTGGTAATACGGATGCCGGAACGATCTCCCACAACCTCCAACAGCTTGATCCAGTCACTGCTGACCTCTAGCAAAACCACATTCGCGCGTGGCTTGTAGCGTATCGCACTCGAATCATCGGCCATGTTTTTCTTTGCCATGATGCAATCCCCGAATTCTGTGGCGTTAGCGCTCTCGCCATACAACATATTGGCGCATTATTGTATCCCATACAAATGCAATTTCCAGCCCCGTTTGCGCATGTTCCATTCCAGCCCCCACCGCAACCCCACGAAAGGCAGTCGAGGAAAAGGTCAAACCACGCCCCAAGAGCCCTGACGGTAATCCAGGCAAGCGCGCGCGGAAATCCGCGGAATCCCGAAACCCCCGTTGCTGCCGCGCTGCGAGAATCTCGTCCGCAATGGCTTCCGCATTCGAAACCCCTTCAACTTCGTCCGTGGACATGAGAAATGCTACCAGAACGGCTCGTGATGCACTGTTAACGTTCAGCAAATTCCCCACGCCAAAAACCGTTAGATGTGGTTCCAGATCCGCAAACAACGCCTCATCGATCCCATCCGCCAGCAACAAATCCTCGACTGCCTGAAATACCGCCCGATCATACGCATCCTCGTGACCACCTGTCAATCCGCCATACGATCCATCCGTGCTTCCAAACAGGCGGTTTGCGAGCCGCGCCCCCTGATCGCCCCCGACGTAGGCAAACAATGCATGCAGGCGATCCCGGCTGCCAAGATTCAAGTGTAAACGCCCCTCTTCCCCCACGACGCCGCCCAGCACCTCTTCGGCATCCGGGTGAGAAAAATAGACACGGCCCTGGGGCACGGGATCCCCCCTGCTCGGCGCGGGCATCGAAAATGCCTGTGTATCGCGATTCCAGGCGTTGGCGGCAACGCCATCCCAGCCATTGGTTCCATTGGCAGCCTCACGCGTATGTTCTTCGATTACGGCAACCGCCCAAGCGGCAGCGCTGCTCGCCTGCATATGGCCCAAGACACGATCCTGTAAACGCTCGGCTGCTTGCAGCACCGCCCACACATGCCCCGCCGCGGCAACCGTCAAGGATGCCAGAAAAAACAGGACCCAGAGTGCCAGAATCAGGATGCTGCCTGTGGGAGAGCGTTTCATGGTTCCAAGCCCTCCCGTTGCTCGCCAACAACCAGGACCATCGTACGCACGATTGGATCCCGATCCAGACGTTCCCCTTGTATCTGCATACGCACCGCAGAAGGAAGATTTGTGCGGCTCTCCCAAGTGGGTACCCACACATCCGTGCGGTCAGCACTGGCATAGGAAAAGGTGACATCCAGGTCATCCGGAATCAGCATGCGTGCGACGCCGCCCTCCGCAGCTTCGCCGACGGGGGCGTCCCATTGTGAAAGCCCACCGGAAGGCAATGCACGAACAAGAAGCCCCTGCGCCCGCCCGACACCGATGGGACCGCGCGAAAACTGCAGCTCCCTCGGACCAAACTGATAATCCGCACCCGGTATCAGGTGCGCCAGATCCCGCGATAGCACCTCACCCGCCAAATAGATTTCCGCTTCGTGCGTCCCGAAATCGCGAATACGGGCATACACGCGAAAGCCCCCCTCAAAGCAGGCTAACACCACCGCAACCACACCCGCGACAATCGACAGGGTTACGAGCAGCTCGAGTAAAGTGAAGCCAGCTCCTCTTGCGCGCGCACTCACGGCAGTTCCTCCTGATCGGGTGGCACATACACGAGCATTTCATATTGCGCGCCCACGTCGAACATGCTTTCCTCTGCTTGGTATACCACGCGATACAGTCCGGCATGCCCCGCAACACGCGCCTGCACCGTAAGGGCGGAATCCGCCTGCGGGGCGCTGCCCCACAATGCCGCGTGCCGGACGCCCGCAAATATTTCCTGTGCGGCCATAACG
This sequence comes from Kiritimatiellia bacterium, assembly GCA_007126175.1. Lineage (GTDB taxonomy): Bacteria > Verrucomicrobiota > Kiritimatiellia > UBA8416 > UBA8416 > T3Sed10-140. Next base: position 1,828 of record SLBU01000058.1, on the reverse strand, counting down.
GTTCGTGTACGTTGCACGCCCCCCTGCCAAACATGCAGCACTCCGTGCAAGCCCTGCAACACAAGAACAAGCCCCGTTGAGAGCACAACCACGGTAATCAGAATCTCCAGAAGCGTGAACCCCTGGGATTTGCAATGGCGACGTACATGCATGAACCAACCTTGTTCGGTCATCAGGTTTGCAGACTGCTGATCCGGGATTCGGCGCTCCCCTCCTGCACGCCATGCGACCACACCTCAAACCCCGCAGGCCCGGGGTCACGACGATATTGGTAAGGCCGCCCCCAAGGATCGATGGGCTCCTTTTCCAGATAGGGTCCTTTCCACGTTCCAAGCCGCCGACTGCCTGCGCCACTGCCAGTATCCTGCATCAAGGCATTCAGGCCCTGCTCATTCGTCGGATATTCCCCCATGTCCAAGCGATAGAATTTCAAGGCCGTACTGATAGCTGCGATTTCCCCTAAGGCGATGTTACTGCGGGCGTCATCCGTGCGATCCATCAGACGCGGCAAAACCATCCCGGCAAGCGAGGCCAGTATCATCACCACGATCATTAACTCAATCAAGGTAAACCCCGATTTTGCTTTCATGTGCTTTCTCCTTCCCACGAGCCTTATGTGCTTCTGTTACAATCTTCTCATGTAAACACGATAGCGTTTCTGCCATAATATAGCAGCAAGGCAAAGCTGTAAATCGTATTCGCTAGCGCAACTGTCCGCCGATCTCGAAAATCGGCATTAACATAGCAAATACGATAAAACCAACCATCCCGCCAACCAGCAAGAGCAGCACGGGTTCAATGAGTGCGGTGGCCATACGCCCCTGGCGCGCAACGGAAGCCTCATAGAATCGTGCCACATCCTCCAAAGAGTTCTCTAGATGCCCCGTTTCCTCCCCCACCGACACCATGTTGGCAAAAAAAGGCGGGAACCAGATCGACGCGCGCAAACCGCTTGAAAGTTGCATCCCTTGTTGCACGGTACGCACGCGAATGGCCTGCACATCCTCCTGCAATACACAATTGGACATCGTGTTTGCACTCAACTGCAGCACGCGTTCAATCGGAATGCCCGATTGCACCAGTAGCGCAAACGTACGCGCAAAGCGCCCGAGTTCCACATCGCGCATAAAACGCCCCAACAAAGGGGTGCGCAACAGAGCGGTATCAAGAAACGTTCGCCCCTTATGCATGGCTGCCAACCTTCGTATGACCACCACAACCAAGGCCAGACACAATAACAGCCAATGCCCTTGGGTCGTCAAAAACGTACTCACCGCGAGCAAGATGCGCGTCGCCAACGGAAGTGTCGCGGTTTGGTCAAACAAACGCATCACCCGTGGCATGAAAAAGGTCAGCAGGACAATAACCGTCAACACCCCCACGACCCCAACCAGTATCGGATATGCCATGGCCGCCTGCACTTGCCGCCGGCTCTGTTCCTCGCGTTCCCGCGCATCAGCCAACCGCTCTAACATCGTATCCAACACCCCCGCAGCTTCCCCTGCCTCAACCATGCTCACGTACAACGGGGAAAACCATCGGGGGTAAGCCTTGATCGCTTCAGACAGCATCGCCCCATCCCGGATCGCCCCCGCGATCTCCTCCACAATGGGGCGCAGCCCCGAAGACTCCGTTTGCTCCTGAATGCTACGCATCGCTTGCATAACCGGAACACCGCCACGGAGCATACTGGCAAGCTGGCGGGTAAATATCGTGATGTCACCAGCACGAATACGACCCCGCATGCGCCGCGACCCACGCTTCCCCTGGGAAAGCGTAACCCAGATCGGTGTCAGCCCCTGCGCCTCAATCTGCGATAGCGCCGCTG
>SLBU01000117.1 GCA_007126175.1 Kiritimatiellia bacterium | reverse complement strand
TATTACGTGACAGAATATTACGTATGAAATTTTTACAAACGAACAAGAAGGTTCTGGTCAGTCTTCTCGTTGGATACTTAGGTCTGGGGCTGTTATTCCATTTTTATGGGGTGACGGTTTGGCGGGGTGCTTCGGGCGGGTCGTTGTTCGGGTGGCTGTATATGATGTGGTCGCAGGAGTCGACGGATGCGGTGGATTACTCGCATGGATTGGTGATTCCGTTTATTAGTCTGTGGTTTCTGTGGCGGGATCGGGAAGCGTGGCGACGACTGTTGGACGAGGCGCAATCGCATGGGCTTGGGATTGTCTTGATGATTGGGGCTGTTCTGATGCATGCGGCGGGATTGCGGATGCAGATTCCGCATCTCTCGGCGTTGGCCTTCATTTTGAGCATATGGGCACTTGTGTGGCTGTTTTTAGGAAAGCGGGCGGCTCTGCAGGCTTGGTTCCCTGTCGGTTTTTTGCTTTTTGCGATACCAGTGGCCTTTTTAGCGCATGCGACATTTCCGTTGCGGATGCTAGGCAGTGTGGTGTCGACGTGGATTTTGAATGGAATTGGGATACCGACAACACAAGTGCAGACGGCGGTGGTGTCGACAGCCGGCCAGGGATTTGCGTTGGATGTTGCGGATGAGTGTAGTGGTATCCGGTCGATTATGGCATTGATGGCCATTACAGCTGTCTATGCCTATATTTTTAAGCAATACTGGTTTTCGCGCATATTTTTATTTGCCATGAGTATTCCCGTAGCAGTAGCGGCAAATATTGGACGCATTGTGACAATCGCAATCGTGGCGCGTTTCTGGGGGCAGGATCTAGGGATGAAGATCTATCATGATTACTCAGGATATGTTATATTTGTCTTGTGTGTTTTAATGGTTATGGGAGTAAGTGGCTTGATGGAACAAATCAGTAGGATTTGTGCTGGATTTGGAAGAAGGGTGAGCCCGTCGCACAATGCCCTAGGGTGAAAATGGGATGGGTAACTTTGTAGCCATGACCGCCAGGCCGTGGATGAAAGGTCGTAGGCGTTGGGCCAGTTCTCCACGCTCTGGCGAGCGAGGCTACATAAATCAAGTAAGATATAGACAAGGATGTTATTTGAAAAAGTGGAATGTGATACTTTTTTTTGTGATTTTGGTTCTGGCGGTGCCGGTGCTTCATGTTGCGTCGCGTGTGCGCGAGGCGGCTCCATTGCCGGAAACTTGGGCTCTGCCGGAATCGATTGGGGTGTGGGAGGGCGAGAATCTGTTTTATTCGCTGGATCCGGAGGTGCAGCGTGTGTTCCGGGATGCGGATTTGATTGAGCCGGGGGTTTGCCCGGTTAGTGGGGCTGGGTTGGCGTCGGTATCGCCGCGGGAGCGGGCTTTGTTGCCGCGGGATGTTGAGATAGACCGGCGGTTGTATCGCGGGCCGGAGGGGTTGCAGCGGCATGTAATCATGTTGATTACGGGGGAGTCGCGCGAGGGAATTCACCGCCCGGATTGGTGTTTAGTGGCACAAAATGTTCCGATTGGCGATTTGTTCTTTTTACCGGTCGAAAGCGCTACCGGCGAACGTTTTGATGTGGGGGTGTATCCGATTCTGGCACGAGGGGCATCCGAGGATAGTCGGCCGATTCAGTATTTTGTGTATTGGTTCGAGGGTCATCATGTTCGTACGGCATATCATTGGTCGCGCATTTTGCGGGCGGGATGGGATCGCTTGCGGACAGGCCGCGCGCAACGCTGGGCGTATTTTTCGATTCAGATGACGTTGCCACCCGGACAAATTGACGTGCAGCCTTTTCTTACGGATGCCGTCCGCTGGTTTGTGGAGCGAGAGGCGGAGGCTGCGGAATGAAGCCGAAAGATCTCGCAAGCATTATCGGGTACAAGTTCCGTTCGCGGGCATTGCTGGAGCAGGCATTTGTGCATCCATCGTTTCGTTACGAGAATGCGGATGTAGCCGAAGACAACCAGCGGCTCGAGTTTTTAGGGGATGCCGTATTGGGATTGCTGGCTGCGGATGCGTTATACCGTGTGTGCGCGCAAGAGGCGGAGGGGTCGCTTACGCAACGGCGTAGCCAGATGACGAGCGGCAAAGCCTTGGCCTCTGTTGCCCGGGAGGCGGGTCTGGGGCAGTATCTCAAGCTTGGCAAGGGGGAGTTGCGCAGCGGAGGGGCAACCCGGCAAGGCAATCTGGCCGATCTGCTGGAGGCATTGTTTGGGGCGGCGTGGCTGGATGGAGGACCCAAGGCTGTCCAGAAGATGTTCGCGAAGCTTTTTGTCCCGAGGATACCAGGTCCCGAGCATACGGATTTGGCGCGTGCCAACCCCAAAGGGTTACTGCAGGAGCTTTCGCAGGCACGTTGGAAGCAGGCCCCGGTGTATGAACTGGAGGCATCCTCCGGGCCCGCGCATGCGCAGAAATTTACCGTCTCTGTCACGCTGCCGGATGGCAGCCGTTGGCAGGGATTAGGACCTGGGCGACAATCGGCGGAGGTGGCCGCCGCCCTGTTGGCATTGGATGCGCTTGACAGGGGGCCGCATGACTCGTAGTATCAGCATTTCCTTTCGCGGGCCGTTAGCTCAGTTGGTAGAGCACTTGACTTTTAATCAAGGGGTCCCGGGTTCGAACCCCGGACGGCCTACTTCGCGTGTATTCTTAGGGCATGCATAGCCAGCCAGAAAGGCCGTCCCTTGTTGTGATGCGGCGACGATTGCGTTTAATCCCGGAATATCTTCTCGCCATTCTGGCATGGGGCCTGATTCCATTTTTGCCGCGTCGCGTGGTGGTTGCACTCGCCCGGTGGGGCGGTACACTCGCCTGGACGTTTTCGCTGCGTGAGCGCAATGTCAGCCTGGCAAACTTGGACTTGGTGTTTGGCGACGCGCTTTCGGCGCCCGAAAAGGAAGCGATTGGTCGCCGATCGTTTCAAAGTTTTAGTTTGACGGTTCTGGATCTTTTCTGGTTTTCCCGTTTTACCGAATCCCGATATCGGCACTTTGTAAAGCTGGATGAGAAGATGCGTTTGGTTTTGGCCCAAAAGCCTCTGATTGGGGTTACGGGGCATTTGGGGAATTGGGAAATAATCAGTATGATGTATGGCATGGAGGGATCGCCGATGACTGCCGTTGCGATGCCGCTGAAAAATCCCTTTGTCGACCGGATGTTGTATCGTCTGCGTATGCGTACAGGGTCGGTGCCGGTAGCACGGGAAGGTGCGATACGGCATTTACTGCGGACGTTACGGGCCAAGGGGGTCGTCGGGCTTGTGCTGGATCAGAATACCACCCCGCAGGAAGGTGGCGTGTTCGTTCCATTTTTTGGTTTGCCGGTTGCGGTGAGCAATGCGGCCGGACTGCTCGCCGTGAAAACGGGGGCACCCCTTGCTGTGGCGGTGGCGTATGCGGACGCGCGCGGTGTTTATCAATTTACTGCGGGTGATATCATTCACCCGGTTGATAGGTCTGACGCCGAAATAACATTGGCTGTGACGCAGCAGCTTGAGCGGGTGATCCGGCGACATCCCGAATATTGGCTTTGGTCCTACAAGCGTTGGAGGTACTATCGGGCGTGCGATGATCCGGTCACATTTCCGTATTACGCGAGTAGCATAGGGCCAGAACAAGAAGACAGGAGTTAGACATGAAAATTGGAGTGGTAGGTGGCAGTGGCTTGTATGCCATGGCGGGTTTGGTCGGGGCAAGTCCTGTAACGGTGGAAACACCGTTTGGTGCGCCATCGGATGCATACATCCATGGTACGATCCAGGAACATGAGGTGTATTTTCTGCCGCGCCACGGGGTGGGGCATCGCCTGATGCCCTCTGAAATCAATCACCGGGCCAACGTGCATGGTTTCAAGCAACTAGGCGTCGAGGTGTTGATCTCGGTGAGTGCTGTCGGTAGTTTGCGCGAGGATTTTCGTCCGCGCGACGTGGTGCTGCCGGATCAGTATGTGGACCGGACAAAACAATCGGGCTCGCACACCTTTTTCGGGAATGGTTTGGTGGCGCATGTCGGGTTTGGCGACCCGACCTGTTCCGGGTTACGGGCGCAACTGGCCCAAGCGATCGGGCGCGTGCTGGCGGGGCAGGGGCAGGGCGAGCAAGCGCCCCGGCTGCATGTCGGGGGAACGTATGTGTGCATTGAGGGACCAGCCTTTTCCACGCGTGCAGAATCGAACATGTACCGTACACTCGGCTGTGAGTTGATCGGAATGACATCGTTGCCAGAGGCGAAGTTATGCCGAGAGGCCGAATTGTGCTATCAGGCCATTGCGATGATCACAGATTATGATTGCTGGCACGCCGAGGCGGCTGCGGTTACGGTCGAGATGGTTGTCGGACATATGCAAGCCAATGCCCAACTGGCCCAGGCCATTTTGTGTGAAGCAATTGGCACCGGGTTGCAGATAGATCCGGATTGTTCCTGTCGGCATGCGTTATCGGCAGCCATTGCAACCGACCTTGCAACGGTTGATACGGCAACCAAAGCCAAGCTGGAGCTGCTGATTGGTCGTTATTGCAAGGGGTGAGCCATGCCGCGCAATCGCGGGGGGATGAAGTCGCTATTGCATGGGACACTGGATCTGCTCTATCCGCGCCGTTGTGCGGTGTGTGCAGCAGACACTGGAAGCGGCGGAAGATATCTGTGCTGGGATTGCCTGATAGGCTTGCCCTACATCCAGGATCCGTATTGCAGTATTTGCGGGGATCCGGTCGAGGGCAACGTGGATCATGATTTTGTCTGTAGCTGGTGTCTCGAGAGTATGCCCGCGTTTGATCTGGCAAGGTCGGTCGTGCGGTACCGCGGATGTGTGGGAGGGCTTTTGCAGGCCTTCAAATACCGCAATGCAACACATCTCGCCTACGATCTGTCGGCCCTGTTGGAGGGGGGGGTGCGTGCGCATCTTGCGGATGGTGGCATTGATGCGATTGCCTATGTCCCCTTGCATCCGCGCAAAGCACGCGCACGCACTTACAATCAGGCGCGCTTACTGGCCGAGCAGCTTGCGTGTCGACTAAACCTACCGGTGGAGCGTAATGCGTTACGGCGGGTGCGCTGGACGGCAACCCAGACGCGCCTGCATGCGGCGGCACGACGGGCCAATGTGATGGGCGCATTCCAAACGCCGATCCCCGATTGGGTGCGCGGGCGCCGTTGGCTCCTGGTGGATGATGTGATGACCACGGGGGCCACGGTAGATGCCTGTGCCCGCGTCCTGCGGCAAAACGGTGCCAGCCGGGTGGTGGTAGCCACCGTCGCACGGGGCTGATCGTAATACTGAAGCAGAAACGTCGAAACAGGGATGTGCTGGCAGCGAAGGTGGTGTAAGTGCTTTGGCACCCTCGGCAGGACTCGAACCTGCGACCGCCGGATTAGAAATCCGATGCTCTATCCTGCTGAGCTACGAGGGTAATGGCACAAAACCACATTATGGGTTTTTGCTGAAATTCTTGCAAGACAGGATTTTATTCCGGGATGTTTGTAATACGATTTGCATCCGAACGGGTGAGCTGCTAGGATTACAACTTGTGCGGTTGAAAACCGTTACGCGTGTAAACGAATAGACAATACAAGGAGTGTGTCGATGCAGAAGCAAGTATTTGCGTGTGTGATGATGTTAGGGGTTGCTGTAGCGATTACGGGTTGCAAGGAGGAGTCGCAGGTCGATGTGCAGCAACCGGAGGCAGTCATGACGGCTGAGATGGCCGTGGCAGATGTGTCGGAGGGGGCTGAGGCGGCTGCACCCGAGATTGTGGTGACGGTGAATGGCGAGACCTTGTCCCGTGTTGATGTTGATCGCCAGATGCAGCAGGTTTTGGGATCGCCCCAGTTTGCGTCGCTGCCGCCGGAGCAAGCAGCAATGGTGATGCAGCAAGTCCAAGGACAGATTGTGAGCCAGTTTATCGATCAGACGCTGTTGCGGGGCGCAGCGGATGCCGCAGATGTGGTTGTCACCGATGAAGCGGTAGAAGAGTATATCGAGGAGCTGCGTACATATTTTGCAGGTGGGGATAGCCTGGAGGCACGGATGGCCATGCAGGGGATCACGCTGGAGGATCTACGGCGGGATATTGTTGCGGACATGAAAATTCGGTCGCTGTTGGATCAGATGACCGAATCGATTGCGGCGGCGGATGAAGAGCAGGTGCGAGCCTTCTACGACGAAAACCGCGAAATGTTCAGCGTGCCGGAATTGGTTTCTGCAAGTCATATCCTGATTCAGGTTGAGGGCGAAGCCGATGAAGCCGAGCGTGAAGCCGCCAAGGCCAAGATGGTGGAGATTCGCGAGAAGCTTTTGGCAGGGGAAGCCACGTTTGACGAGGCTGCACAGGAGCATTCCTCATGCCCAAGCAGTGAGCGGGGCGGGGATCTCGGCCAGTTCGCGCGCGGGCAGATGGTGCCAGCGTTTGAGGAGGCTGCCTTTACACAACCGATTGGTGTGGTTGGTGAAGTTGTGGAAACCGATTTCGGCTATCATTTGATTCTGGTGTCCGAGCGGCAGGAAGCTGCGGAACAAGACTTTGCGGATGTGAAGGATGATATTGCCGAGCAGCTTGTCATGGGCGAAAAACAGGAAATGGTGCAGCAGTACTTGGAGCGTTTGCGTGAAGAGGCAAACATTCAATATACGGAGTAAAGTATGAAAAAATTGCTGTTTGTCGTGCTGCTATCGGGCTTGCTGGTATCGGTTGCGCAGGCCAATGAAAAACTGTGGCTTACTGATTTTGAGGCAGCCAAGAAAGCGGCATCAGAGCGTGAGGTTCCGATCCTGGTTGACTTTACGGGCTCAGATTGGTGTGGCTGGTGTATTCGTTTGAAGGATGAGGTGTTCAGCAAGGATGCCTTTATCGCGTATGCAAAGGAGAATCTGGTGCTGCTGCTGCTGGATTTTCCGATGCGGACGGAGCTGCCGGACGCGTTGAAAGAGCAGAATGAGACCCTGCGTGAGCGGTACCGGATTCGGGGGTTTCCGACGATCCTTTTGCTGGATGCAGAAGGCGAGGAGTTGGCGCGCACGGGCTATCGGCGTGGAGGTCCTGAGGCGTATGTCGAGCATTTGCAGGAATTGTTGAGGGTCGAGAAGGTCGAAGAGTAAGTTCCTTGCACTACCACCGGTTGATTCGGTCGGGACAGAGCCCGACCCTCGTGCGCTGATAACATTAGGTGATGGAGAGATTCGGAATGGATACGAAGTTATGCGAGGGGATCAATTGGATTGGATACGTGGACTGGAACGTGCGGGATTTCCATGGGTATCGGACATCCCGTGGATCCACGTATAATGCGTACTTGGTGCAGGATCAGAAGAATGCCGTCATTGATTCTGTCAAGGCCCCCTACGCCCAAAAGCTTCTAGCCAATATTCAAAAGCACGTTGCGTTGGCAGATGTGGATTATCTGGTGGTCAATCATGCGGAGCCGGATCATTCGGGCAGCGTGCCGGCGGTCATGGCGGCTTGTCCGCATGCGACACTGGTCTGCGACCAGAAGTGCAAGGATGCGCTGGCGTACCACTATGATACCACGGACTGGAAATTCCAGATCGTGAAGACGGGCGACAGCCTTTCGTTGGGCAAGCGCACCCTGACGTTTCTGGAGACGCCGATGGTGCATTGGCCGGAGTCGATGTTCACGTATGTGCCGGAAGAGAAGTTGCTGTTTTCGATGGATGCTTTCGGACAGCACATTGCCACGGCTACGCGATTTGATGATACCGAGGACATGACGCTCGTGATGCAGGAGGCCAAGACGTATTATGCCAACATCGTGATGCTCTATGGGCGATCGATCCGGCAGACACTGGAGGCTGCCAGCGGTCTCGAAATTGAGATGGTTGCCCCAAGTCATGGCGTGATCTGGCGCAAGAATATTTCGACCATTCTCGCGGCATATGACCGTTGGACGCAGCATAAGCCTGAAAAGAAGGTCTTGGTCGTGTTTGATACCATGTGGAAGGCCACGGAAATGATGGCGGATGCTATTGTGGAAGGCGTTCTGGAAGAAGGAGTGGATGCCCGTCTGCTCAATGTGCATTCCTCGCATATCACCGAACTGGCTACCGAGATTCTGGATGCCAGCGGTGTTGCGGTGGGATCGCCAACCTTGAACATGTCGCTGATGCCGCAAGTTGCCTGTGTCTTGACCTACTGGAAGGGGCTGCGTCCGCAAGATAAGGTCGGCTTTGCGTTCGGATCCTATGGGTGGTCCAAGAATGGTGGGGCGGCTGAAGTCGAGAAGTATTTGAAGGAGATGAAGGTGCAATTGACGACACCGGCTCTTTATGTGAAATATGTCCCGACGGCGG
>SLBU01000045.1 GCA_007126175.1 Kiritimatiellia bacterium | reverse complement strand
GGACGCTGTGTGCCCCGGTGGTATGTTCGCGGGCATCGAGCATGGCCGTCATGGCTCTGAGGGTGAAGTCGAAGGAATCGCGTGTACGTTTCAGGGCGCTGGTGAGTTCCATGCTTTTACGGCGAACCATGGTTTCGAGATTTTGTTGGTATTCCTCATTATCCAAACGTAGATCGTGATATTTGAGGGCCCGGTCCAAGATGATTTTCAATTGGCTGCGTTGGACAGGCTTTTGGATGAAATCGTAGGCTCCATGGCGTAAGCTGCTTACGGCATTGTCGAGGGTTGCATCGCCGGTGATGATGATCGCGACAAGAAAGGGATTTTTGGCACTCATGCTGCGGATCAAATCGAGCCCTGACATATCATCGAGGTTGAGATCGATGAGGGCAGCATCGAAGGCCGTTGGATTGGCATCGAAAGCATACAGGGCGTCGGTCGCATTTTCGTAGGTGCGCACAGCCATATTTTCGGCTTCGAGGATGATTTTGATAATTTTGAGGACGGCCGGGTCATCATCGACGACGATGATCGATGGCATGTTGGGACGGACCAGGACATCGTCTTGTGGTTTGCCGTTATCCCCGGGATCATCTGGTCGTCTCCAGACGACAGCGCGGTTTCGCCCATTGCGTTTGGCCGTATAGAGGGCCTCATCGGCATGGTTGAGGAGTTCTTCGGGGGAGGTTAGTGAGCCATCGGCGTTGCGGCAACTGGCAGCCCCAATGGAGACCGTGCAATGAAAGGCATGCGACTGCGGGCAGATCAAGTGATCTCCGATGGCTTTTTTCATGCGCTCGGCGAGTTTACCGATACTGCCAGGGTCGGCATCGGGCAGCACGGCCGTAATTTCGTCGCCCCCGTAGCGTGCAATCAGGTCCGAACTTCGACAGGTCTGTCGGACAATGGCAGCGAGCGTACGCATGGCTTCATCGCCAGCGGCGTGGCCGTAGTTATCATTAATGAGTTTGAAGTGATCTACGTCGATAATCAGGAATGCCGGGTTCAGTCCGTATCGCGAGGCCATTTCCCATACGCCGGGGAGTTGATCCTGTAGATGGTGGCGATTATAGAGTCCGGTGAGTTCATCGCGTACGGCCAGTTCGCGGATCCGATGAAATGCGGCGAGTACTGTGGTGAAATGGTTGGCGGCGTGGTAGAGGAAGGAAATATCGGACTCACTACAGGTGAAGTCATCAGGTGCGATGAAGAGAAGGATGCCGGTGATTTTACCCCCGCTGATAATCGGGAAGTGCTGGGGCTCGGACGTAGGTTCCGGGGCGCTTTCATCCGTATCCATTCCGGTGAGAACCCATTCGGATTCCTCTGTCAAGGCTTGGCCGGCCAGCAGGCTGTAGCGTTCGCGGATCATGGTGTCGAGGCGCGGGAGGAAAGAGGGCGGGATGGCGCGGCGCATGCTTGCGGCAAAGGCGGGTTTCTGATCGTGTCCTGTTTTGCACATGATGGCGGTGAGGATAGATGGTAATGCCATGCCGAGATCGCGACAGAGGTTCAAGAGGGCCTCGTTCATATTGGCGGATTCAATGGCAGTGCGGGTATTGTCTCGCAGCATATTCAGTTGATAGAGCACGCGACTGAGTGTTAGGGCACCCTGGCCCACGACGTTCGCGCGCATGCGGTGTGCCTCGTCGATCACACTTTGGGTGAGGATATCAAAAGCAAGCGGTTTTTCGAGGATCACGCGAATCCCCAGATCACGAGCTTGCTTATATAAGCCCTCGCGAATATAGCCACTGAAAACGACGACGCCCATCCATGGCCATATTTTGAGTGCTTCGGTCAGGAAGGTGATACCGTCCATGGGTTCCATCATCAGGTCCGAGACGACGACATCAAAGCGATTGCTCAGCAACACTTGGAGGCCTTCGCTTCCTTCGGAGGCGGTCATGACATTGAAGCCGGCGCGTGTAAGCGCCTGTTCGACGACATCGCGTAAGCTTGCGTCATCGTCGAGGACGAGGACATTGACGGGGTCATCGGGATCATCCCAGACCAGTGGTGTATTGGGTTGTGCTGTCATTGCGTTGGATTATTGCATGGTATACGCCAAAAGCAAGTCTTGGATTCAGGTTATCGCGGCATGACGTTGTTGCAGGGAGATGACGGGCGTTTGTCCTGCGATGCGTGCGGAGATGCCCTCCGCTGCCGCGCAGGCAGCGGCCACGGTCGTAATATAGGGGATATTGTATCGGATTGCGGTTTTGCGGATGTAAGAGTCATCATGCAGGCTTTGCTTACCCGCTGGCGTGTTTACAATCAGGTGAACTTCCCCATTCATGATTGCGTCGGCGATATTGGGTCGCCCTTCGTGCATCTTGAGAATGGGGTCGCTCGGGACGCCGTGCTCCTCGAGGAAGGCAGCGGTTCCTGATGTGGCGCGGAGTTGGAATCCGTTGCCCCGTAGGGATTTGGCGGCCTGCAGCAGTGCGGAGCCGCGGTCGTTTTCGGCAACCGTGAGAAGGACCGTCCCCTTGAGCGGCAGTGTGCAGCGTGCGGCATCCTGTGCTTTAAAGAATGCGAGACCAAAGGAATCATCGAGGCCGAGGACTTCACCGGTGGATCGCATTTCGGGTCCGAGCACGGGGTCGACTTCCGGAAACATATTGAAGGGGAATACGGCTTCCTTGACGCCGAAGTGGGGTAGTATCTGGGCGGGGAACTTGAAATCCTGTAGCGTTTTGCCGAGCATGATTTCGGTAGCGATGCGTGCCATGGAGATGCCGCACACTTTGGAGACGATGGGCACCGTTCGCGATGCGCGTGGATTTGCTTCGAGCACATAGACGGTATCGTTACAGATGGCATACTGGATATTCATGAGGCCGACGACATGCATTTCCCTCGCAATTTTACGCGTATAGGTGCGAATGGTCTCGATATGTTTTGCGGGGATGTTAACGGGCGGGATCACACAGGCTGAGTCGCCGGAATGGATGCCGGCCTGCTCGATATGTTCCATTACCGCCGGCACAAAGGCATCGTTTCCATCGGCGATCGCATCGGCTTCGGCTTCGATTGCATTTTCGAGATAGCGGTCTATCAGGATGGGGCGATCGGGTGTCACGCCCATGGCGGCGGCCATATAGTCCTGTAGTGCGGTCTCGTCGTAGACGATTTCCATGCCGCGTCCGCCGAGTACGTAGGAGGGGCGGACCATGAGTGGATAGCCGATGCGCATTGCAATCTCGCGGGCCTGTGTTTCGTTGAGGGCCATCCCGCTGGGGGCCATTGGAATCTGGAGTTTTTGCATCAGGACGTTGAAGCGGTCGCGGTCCTCTGCCAGATCGATGACATCGGGCGTGGTGCCAAGGATATTGACACCGGCTTCGGCGAGGCCGCTGGCGATATTCAGTGGCGTTTGTCCCCCGAACTGGCAGATAATGCCGGCGGGATTTTCTTTGTGGTAGATTTGGAGAACATCCTCGATCGTAACGGGTTCGAAATAGAGTTTATCGGAGGTATCGTAATCGGTAGATACGGTTTCGGGGTTGCAGTTGACCATGACGGTTTCGTAGCCGGCTTCGCGCAGGGCGAAAGCGGCGTGTACGCAGCAATAGTCGAATTCAATTCCTTGTCCGATGCGGTTGGGGCCACCGCCGAGAATCATGACTTTGCGGGGGTTGTTGGACGCCGGGATGGTGTCTGCTGCATTGTAGCTGGAGTAGTAATAGGCGGCATCCTTGACGCCGCTCACCGGAACGGCATGCCACCCCTCGACAATACCGGCCGCTTCGCGCTGTGCACGGATTGCCGCTTCGGTTGTGCCGAGCAAGCGCGCGAGGCATAGGTCGCCAAAACCGTCCTGTTTCGCCGCGCGCAGTAGATCCGGGGGAAGATCTGCTCCCTGGTGGCATTTGATTTCCTCTTCGCGTTCGACAAGTTCGCGCATTTGCTCGAGAAACCATGGCTTTACGTGTGTGATCATGTTCAGCGTTTCGACAGATGCGCCCTTGCGCAGGGCTTCATATAATTCGAAATGTCTTTCGCTACTGGGGGTTGCCAAGCGATGCAGGAGTTCTTCCAGGGAAAGCGCTTGCAGTTTGGAGGGCGCGCCGAGGCTGTCGCGCCCGGTTTCCAAGCCGCGGATGGCTTTCTGGAAGGCTTCCTTGTAGTTCTTGCCAATACTCATGACTTCGCCGACGGCACGCATTTGGGTGCCGAGTTTATCTTCGACCCCTTTGAATTTTTCGAATGCCCAGCGGGCAAACTTGATGACGACGTAGTCACCGGATGGGGTGTAGCGATCGAGGGTTCCCTCGCGCCAGTAGGGGAAATCGCGCAAGTTCATGCCACCGGCGAGCATGGCGGAGACGAGGGCGATGGGGAATCCGGTGGCTTTGGAGGCCAGCGCCGAGGAGCGGGAGGTGCGGGGGTTGATTTCGATTACGATAATACGGTCCGTATTGGGATCGTAGGCAAACTGGACGTTGGTTCCGCCGACGACTTCGATGCTTTCGACAATGGCATATGCAGCCTGTTGCAGGCGTTGTTGCAGTTCGGGTGCAATCGTGAGCATCGGAGCCGCACAGAACGAATCGCCGGTATGGACGCCCATCGGGTCAATATTCTCGATGAAACAGACGGTGATCAAGTTGTTTTGGGCATCTCGCACGACTTCGAGTTCTAGTTCTTCCCATCCGATTACACATTCCTCGACGAGGATCTGGTTGACCCGGCTGGCGGCGATGCCGCGTGCTGCGACCGTCTGGAGTTCTTCGATATTGTAGACGATTCCGCCGCCGGTGCCGCCCATGGTAAAGGCGGGGCGAATGACGACGGGATATCCCAATTCGTTTGCGACGGTCTCGGCATCGGCAACGGTGTATACGGCGGTGCTACGGGCCATGCCGATACCGAGTTGATCCATGGTGTTCTTGAATGCGATGCGGTCTTCGCCCCGTTCGATTGCGTCGAGTTTCACGCCAATAACTTTGACGCCGTATTTTGCAAGGATACCATTTTTTTCGAGATCGGAGGCAAGGTTGAGTGCCGATTGCCCGCCAAGGTTGGGCAACAAGGCATCGGGTTGTTCATGCGCGATAATGCGTTCGAGGGATGGGACGGTGAGCGGTTCGATATAGGTGGCATCTGCCATGCCGGGGTCGGTCATGATGGTGGCTGGGTTGGAGTTGACGAGAACGATACGGTAGCCGAGTGCGCGCAATGCCTTGCAAGCCTGTGTGCCTGAATAATCGAATTCGCAGGCTTGCCCGATAATGATGGGGCCCGAGCCAATAATGAGTACGCTACGGATGTCGGTCAGTTTCGGCATGGTCGCTCCTTTGCTGGTTGTTTTCATGGATGTATAAGATCAATGGTTTTACCAAGCCGTTTGGGCTTGATCCGGAAGCCCGGGTTCTGGGCTTGGAGCGCCAGCGTCCGGGCATGTTTGACGATACGGCTCAGTTCCGTGAAATAGCGGCTGCGGAAAATAGCGGATCGGGGGGTGCAGGCAGCTTCCGCCAAGTCGCTGGCAATCTGTTCGCGTTCCTCGGACATGAGTACCATGAAGGCGTCACGGCATGCCAGCGTTTTTTGTACAGCGCGTTTGCGGTCCTTGGGCAGCGGCACGAGAACATCTTCGAGTGCTTGCAGCACTGCGAGGGTCAAGTGGTTCAGTTGGAGCAGACGCGTAAGGTTCGGTAGGGATATTTGTGCCTGCGATGCACGGTGTCGATCGTAGAGCGTTTGGGCCAAGACGCTGATATGGTCGGCAATTCGATCGATATGATCGATGCCGTTGTAGAGTAATGTTGTTAATAAGCTTTGTCGGCGTGTGAGCTTCCCCTTTGTGAGTTGGCGCAGGAAATGATGCATCGAATCGCGGATGGTGGAGACGGCGATTTCGGTTTCCTGTAAAGTGAGTCGAGTGGCGGTATGTCGTTGGAGGAGGAGCTGGGGCATCACCTGGAGGCGTTGGGTGCAGAGTTCGGCCATGCGGTGCAACTCCAGCATGGCAGCCTGCAGGGCGTCTTCTGGCAAGGTGGCCAACTCCGGGGCGAGCAGCGTGGCAATATCGTCTTGTTTGCGATTGGGGAGTATGCATTTGATGGCTGTCGCGATTGCGGCGGTGAAGGGTAGCGCAAGCGTGGCGGCGAGAATCATTTTGATTACGTTGGCATAGGCGCATTGGGAGACGAGGGCTTGTGGTGTGATACCGCTGATTGCGATACCGGGCGTGGTCATGGGGATCAAGCGGTACATGATGGGAGCTGTGAGCATAGCGAGGGAGGTCGCGAACAGGTTGAAGAGCAGGTGTGCGAGGGCGCAGCGTTTGGCCTCGACCGTGCTGCGGGCTGCGCCGATCAGGGCCGTTGCACAGGTTCCGACGTTGGCCCCGATAATCACGGGGTAGGCCTGTTCAAAGCTGGTCATGGCCCCAGCGGTGAGCATGGCAAAAACCATGCCGATGGTGGCACCACTGCTTTGGATGATGGCCGTGAATACGAGGGAGGCGAGCACGCCTGTGAGCATGCCGTGAATCGTGGTTCCGTCGGAGAATCTGAGGATCGGTGCCAATTCATCGCGGAAGGGATAAATCGCATTGCTCATGATATTCAAGCCGAGGAAAATGAGACCGAAGCCAAGTAGTGCGGTTCCGGTTGCGCGGGTAGGGTACCACATACGCATGGTAAAGCCTACGAGAATCGCTAGCCAGCATGCATTGCTGATGCGGAAGGAAATCATCAACATGGAGAGGGTTGTGCCGATGTTGATGCCAAGGATGACGGGAACGCTGCTGGCAAAGGTTACAAGGCCTGCACTGATGAACCCGATGAGCATAACCGATGCCGCACTGCTGTGGATCAAGCCCCCTAACATTGTGCCGAGAGATAAGGCACGGATGCGATGTGCCGTGGCACGTTGGAGAACACGGCGCAGACCTTTGCCGGCAGCTTCCTGCAAGCCTTTGCTCATAGAGGACATGCCGCTGAGAAAAATCGTGAGTCCCGCGAAGAGGGCCGCGGTCTGGATGAGATAAAAGCCCAGGTTATGCGGATGCATGGGTAGACTCCTGTAGCAGCTTGTCCATTTGGGCAACGGTCAGGCGATCTTTGGGGCCGGTGGCGGTTGCGGTACGCGTAGCGCGTTCATGGATGATATCGGGTTCGATCCAGAAATCCTCCTGCTCCCCGGCGACGGCGATAGCCCGTACGTGGCGGATGAGTCTTTCGAAATGGGAGCGCAGTTCCTGCATGCGGATGGCCCGGCTGGGTTTGATGGCATTATGCAGAATCAGATTCTGTAATACATCGGTGAAGTGATCGAGCCTTTGCAGGGCTTGATCGCGTGCTTCCTCGACAGCGCCACTGATGCGGGATTTTCGGGCGCGGTTGCCGGTCATGGATTGTGCGAGGATGTTGATAATATCGGCAGTCACTTCGAGCATGGCATCCAGGCCTTGCAGGATGGGTTCAGGGTACGCGGTGCGGTGCGACGGCTCGGGCAGGTTTTCAGCCACGGCGAGCAGGTGATCACTGATACGTTCCAGATCACCGATGTTGATAAAGAGAAACATGAGCAGCCGGGCTTGTCGTTTGTGGAGACGGTAGCGTGTGAGTTCCAGCAGGTATCGTTGGGCTGCCGGTTTGAATGCATCCATCGCATTTTCGACGTCCCGGACCGTTTGATCGGGTGCGCTAGAAGGTGCGCCATGGTTGGGGAATACGAGCGCGTGGGCGGCTTGGCTCAGCCCGAGAGCCATGCGGCGGTTTTCCTGCAGGGCTGCCTGCAAGGCGCGTTCTGGAAAGGCGAGATCCGCCTTCGATAAGAGCGACAAGGGCGGGTCAAAGGGACGACGCGCCCGCCGCAGTGTTCCCCCGAGCACGGCCAGCCAGCAGAGTCCGAGGATGAGGGCCGCGCTGGCGAGTAGTGCGATATGCTCGGAGGGTTGTTGGAGCGTGGCGGCGATTGTCAAGAATACGGTTGCGGGGGTATGAACCAGCATGGCGACGATGATGACGCCAGCGAGGGCATAGGGCAGAAGGAGAGGCGGGAGGGGGGCTTGCCGACAGGCCGTGTAGCCGATCCAGCAGGTGCCGAGGCCCAGTACTGCCAGGCCTGCCTGACGGATTGCGGGCGTGCGACAGCCGAGCTGAATGGCCATGCCGAGAACGAGGAGGGGAAACGCCCAGTAGTAAGAGGCCCCGACGAGGATGGATGCAGGCAGGAAAATGCCGATGGCCATTCCGGTTGCGAAGATGGCGGCGGAGGCGGGGGAGAGTAAGCCTGCGAGATAGCGTCGTCTACAATAGAGGAAGCCGTGCTTTCCATGAAAGGCACTACCGG
>SLBU01000050.1 GCA_007126175.1 Kiritimatiellia bacterium | reverse complement strand
TTTTCCATATCTCAACGCTTTCCCGTCGCTATGTCGGTTGACGATAGCGGGCGACGAGAACGGTGAACGATTGGGAATTCTCTACTCGTAATCCGCTCTCGTCGCCCGCTCTCGTTAACCGATTCCCCTTTTCATAGTTTTCATAAAACTTTTGACAGTTCCATCCTGCCCGTTCCGGGCACGCCATGCTCCAGCGTGGCCACTCTCCTACACATCTATCCCCGTTCGGCCCTCTCCCGCATAATCGCCTCCAACACGAGATCCTGCAACCCACCGCCCGTCGCCACAATACCACGGTTCTGCGTTAATGCGCGTCCCTGCGAAAAATCCAATGGCACCCCATCCATATCGGTCACCTGTCCTCCCGCCTGCTGCACCAGAAAGGACCCAGCCGCATGATCCCAGATTTTCTCCACGTACCCCTTTTGCGCAGGCAACCGCAGGTACACGTCGGCATCCCCCCGTGCCACCACCGCATACTTGCATTGGCTGTCAATCCGCACGGGTGTGGCTCGCACTCCCAGCATCTCCGCAATCCGGCTCGAACGACTCTGCGCCGTGTGCGCCTTCTCCACGGATTCGCAAAACACCGCCTCCGCAAGAGAAACCGCACCTCTCGCTCGCACCGGACGCACATGTTGCGAATCGACGAATGAACGCATCAAGACCGCTGCATCTCCTTTTGCCCCATCAAACAAAACGCCCCGCGTCTTTTCTCCCGTTACTGCTGTATCCACGGGTAGAGCCGGACACCCCAGCACTCCCAGCACCACCTCACCATCCTCAATCAACGCCAAAGCAATCGCATATTGATCCCCCCGGATAAACCCCTTCGTCCCATCAATCGGATCCAGCGTCCAAAACCGCTTGCCACGGCCCCCGGTTCCAGCCCCACGCTCCAGTAAATGCACGAGGCGATCTTTCCCTACCCCAGGAAGCACAGGCCCTAGCACACCGAGCACAGCAGCGGTTAGCGCATCGCCCGCAGAGCCCTTCAACAGATCAGCATCCTCTTCCCCCACAATTTCATCCTCGGGAAACATGCTCTCAATCATTTCAATTATCGCTGCCTGCGCACCAAAATCCGCAATCGTCACTGGCGACCGGTCATCCTTCTCATGCGTATCCTCCCGGCAGAACCCCGCCCGCACCTTCTCGCAAAGCTGTGCCGCCCGCAGCACCGCAGCAACCGCTGTCGCTCGCTCCTTTTCGTACATCATAATCCCTTCCTTACCGCCAACTTGTCTATAACTTCAAGCCGCCTAGGGACACCCGTATGATTATTCCCCACTTGCAGCAACATGGCAACCCGTATATCATAACAACTTCTCCAATCGAAATCGAAATCGTTTAAACCGCAGGAGTCCCAACATGTCCAAAGTAGTATACCGACGAAGCCGTCGTCCAGGTTGCCTCACGATCGTGCTTGCTCTGATTGTCGCCGGGATCGCCCTGGTTTGGTTGCATGATCGCCGGAACGGCGGACTTCTACCCACCGACCGACCTTCCATCGGCGAAAAACGCCAGTGGGGCGAGGATGCCTTCCCGCCGCTCACCGAAATCTGGTCCGAGGGCCGCGGCAAAACCAAGGTTGTACGCATCCCGCTTTCCGGCATGATTCTGCTCGGAGCAGAAACCGGACTCTTCGGCGGCATCAACCCGGCCGATCTGGCCCTACGCAGCATTCGCCGCGCTACCCTCGATGCCGACGTGCGTGCCCTGATCCTCGAAATCGATAGTGGCGGCGGAGGCATTACGGCCAGCGATATCCTCCACCACGAACTCACCCGCTTCAAACAAGCCCAACCCGATCGCAAAATCGTCGTCATCTGCGGGGATGTCGCCGCCTCCGGAGCCTACTACGTGGCCTTGGCTGCCGATCACATCATCGCCCACCCCACCAGCATTACCGGTTCGCTCGGTGTGATCATCCAGACACTCAACATCCGCGAACTGGCACAATTTCTCGGCATTCGCGATGTCACCATCAAATCGGGCGAAAACAAGGATTTACTGAACCCCTTCGGTGAGGTTTCCCCCGAACAACTCGCGCTCCTGCAGCATGTCGTCGACGACATGCACGCCCGTTTTAAAGACCTGATCCAGCAATCCCGCGGACTCGATCCGCAAACTGTCGATGGCTTGGCCGACGGACGTATCTTTACCGCCCAACAAGCCTTGGACCATAAGCTCATCGACGACATCGGCTACTGGAGCGATGCCGTCACGGCCACACAAGCATTGCTCGGCGTAGAGGAAACCATGATCTACCGCTACGAGACCTCCTTCTCCTGGCGCCAGTTACTGCGCGCCTCCACCCACCTGAACCCGCGGGCCTGGCTTGACACCATGCAAACCCCGCGATTCCTCTACCAATGGCGAATGGATTGACCCTATGCAAAAACTCTCCGATATCGACTGGAACACCTGGCAACCCCGCGATCAAGCCACCCTCCTCTTTGTGATACGCAACGGGCACATTCTTCTGATCCACAAAAAACGCGGGCTCGGGGCTGGCAACATCAATGGCCCCGGCGGCAGACTCGAACCCGGCGAAACCCCCATTGAGGCCGCCGTGCGCGAAGTCCAGGAAGAACTCTGCATCACCCCCACCAACGTCGCGTACCGCGGCGAACTCTTTTTCCAGTTCACCGACGGACACTCCATCCACGGCATTGTCTTCACCGCCAGCAACTTCGAAGGTACCCCCACCGAAACCGACGAAGCCGACCCCATCTGGACCCCCCTCGATGCCATTCCCTACGACCGTATGTGGGCCGATGATCGCCACTGGATCCCCCTCATGCTCCAAAACAAACCCTTCCACGGATATTTCATCTTCGACGGACCCCAAATGCTCGATCTACGCGTCGACACCGAGAATCTCCCCCACGGCAACGGAACCGCACGCCGCTTCCCATAACCCCCATCCCTTTTCGTGCCTTTCGTGTTTTTCGTAGTTTCAAAATCTCCCATCTAAACCGCCCATGATTGACTTCTGCAACATCAGTAAACGCTACGGCACCCAGACCGTACTGCAAGACGCCAGCTTCCGGATCAATACCGGCGAACAAGCCGGGTTGGTAGGACCCAACGGCACCGGCAAGTCCACCATCGCCGGCATCATTGCCGGCGATATCTCGCCCGACAGCGGCGAGGTGATCCTCCCCAACGATACCCAGATTGGGCTGCTCCGCCAGCAAATCGCCCCGCAGCATCTACCCATGCCCCTGCTCGCATTTGCCGAGAGCGGCGCGACCAGCCTGCAGAACATCGAAGAACACATTCTTGCCACCGAACAGCAACTCATCGATTCCACCGGGGCAGAACGCAGCCGCTTACTCGATGCCCTCGGCGAATTGCAAACCCAGTTTGAACATGCCGGCGGCTACGAAAGGCGCCACCGCACCGAGGCCGCACTCGATGGACTCGGCTTCATGCCCGAAGACCAACACCGCACGATGCAGCAATTCAGCGGGGGCTGGCAGATGCGTGCTGCCCTCGCCCGCACCCTCATTGCCGATCCGGGCGTCCTCCTGCTCGATGAACCCTCCAACTACCTCGATCTACCCGCCGTCGAATGGCTCCAACGCTTCCTGCGCTCCTATCGAGGCACTCTCCTACTCATCTCCCACGACCGCTACCTCCTCAATACCCTCACCGCCGTCACCATCGAAGTCGCCAATGCCCGCACCGAACGCTACACCGGCAACTACGACCGCTACGTCCAGGATCGCGCCGCACGCGTCGAAACCCGCGAGGCCGCCCAGAAAAACCTTTCCCGTAAAATCGAAAAAGCCGAGCAATTCGTCAACCGTTTCCGCTACAAAGCCACCAAAGCCACCCAGGTCAAGAGCCGCGAGAAAATGATTGCCCGCATGGAAACCGTCGAGGTGCCACTGGCTGTCCGCAGCCGCGGCACAATCCGCATCCCCCCACCACCCAGAGCCGGACAGGAAATCGTGCGCCTGGAACAAGCCGGATTCTCCTACGACGGAAATCGCTGGATTCTGCAAAACATCGACCTGCGTATCGACCGCGGACAAAAAATTGCGCTCGTCGGCCATAACGGGCTCGGCAAAACCACCCTCCTGCGGCTGCTCGCCGGTATGCTCGAACCCGGCCACGGACGCCGCGTCCTCGGCCACAACGTCGTGCTCGGCTACCAGTCCCAGGAATTTGCCGATACCATGAATCCCGCCAGCTCCGTACTCGAAATCGTCAAACAAGGCGCCCATCCCGCCACACGCGAACAAACCCTCCGCGGCATGCTCGGCGGATTTGGCTTCTCCGGCGATGCCATCGAAAAACGCGTCGCCGTGCTCAGCGGCGGCGAAAAAGTACGCCTCGCCTTTGCACGGCTGCTCGTCAATCCCCCCAATTTCCTCCTGCTAGATGAGCCCACCACCCATCTCGATATTGCCGCACGCGAAACCCTCGAAGAAGCCCTCCAGCAATACGAAGGCACACTCTGCCTCGTCAGCCACGACGTCACCTTTGTCGAACGCGTCGCCTCCAGCATCATCGCCATGCAACCACCCGGCATCCGCCGCTTCCCAGGTACCTACCGCGAATTTCGCGACCGCCTCGCCACCGAAACCACCACCGACCCGACCCCCACCAAGACAACCGAGGACACCGCACCTCTGAGCAGCAAGGAGCGCCGGCGCCAACGCGCCGCAGAACGACAGACCCAGCAACAAGAAGAACGCCTCCTCCGCAGACAAATCTCCCACATAGAAAAGCAGATTGCCGTCTTCGAGGACGAACAAGCCAACATTCTCGAAACCCTCTCCGACGCCTCGCCCCAGACCGACTTCGAAGCCACCAATCGCCGCCTCAGCCTTATCCAATCCGAACTCGCCGCCTACACCAAACGCTGGGAAGACGCCGCCACCGCCCTCGAAACCCTCACCACCGACTAACCCCAAAAGCGGACAATGTCGCAGGAGAAAACCGTGAGCACGCGCCGCGTCAATCCCAATTAATCCTTGCCATCGCGGGCAATGTTTCGCACGTTGGGTACAAAAACACGAATAAATATGGCCTTTTCCGGTTTCCAGGCGAATAAACACGTTATCAACGCGGACATCACCACACGAAGCCGGGCATCCGCTAACACCACACGACATAAGGAATGAGAATGAAAAAATACGAGTACTTCACCGGGATTACTTTCGTTTTATGCGGCATGGCCTGCCTGCTACTTCTCACGGCCTGTTCATCCGAGCAGGCAATCGATAGCTCCGAACCGGCCGGCACCGGAAACTACACGGGGCCCACGATTTCCGCCCGCCTCGCATCCGAGGAAATCGAGGGAGATTTCATGACGGTCTGGGCCCACAGATTTGCCGACCACATGCAGGAATGGTCCGGCGGAAGGATCGACATCCAAGTGTTCCCCTATGGCTCACTGGGGACCGCTGGTGATATCAACGAGCTGGCCCAGATGGGCGTCATTGAGTTTGTCTTTTCGGATTATGCCTGGATCAGCTCCTTCGTGCCGCAAGCGCAAGTTCTTTCGCTGAACTACCTGTTTCCCCCAGAGGGTGTGCCCGAGATACTGAATTGGATTGCCCGCAATGGCACCTTCCCGGCCTTGCTGGAAGAGGCCTTCCGCCACAATGACCTCGTACCCCTCGGCGTGCTCTACGAAGGCTGGCAGTGGGTTTCCGCCAACCATCCGATTCACACGATCGAGGATATGGAGCGCCTGCGCCTGCGCCTCATGTCCTCGCGCTTACTTGTCGAAACCTATCGCGCTTATGGTGCCAGCCCCACCCCCATGGCCTATGGCGAAGTCTATAGTAGCCTCCAAATGGGTATGATCGACGCACAAGTGAATCCCTTGTTCGCCGCCTACAGCATGAAGTTTTTCGAGGTGCAGGATCACTTTACCCAACTCTATAGCGAACCTTTTCTGGGAATCCCCACCGTGAACCAGCGCTTCTTCGACCAGTTACCACCAGAGGTGCAGCAGGAAATGCGGCGCTTCTGGCAGGACGCCATCCTCCCAGCGGCCACCTGGATCGATGCACGCAATCAAAACGATCGTGAAAAGATGCTGGCGGAACGCCCCCAGATCGAATTCCACGATATCTCGCAGGATGCCATGGTGCCATTCCGGGAAAAAGCTGCCACAGTGCATCCCGCCTTTGTACGCATGGGCGGCGAAGGGGCCGAAGACATCCTTACCGCGCTCCAGCAGGATATTGCCAATGCCATCAAGGCCCTGGAATTGTAAAACGGATCGCGCAATATGTCCTCCTCCATCAAAACATTGCTGCACGGCATCCATCGCGTGGCCAGCATTCTCGGCAGGCTGCTGAATCTCATTGAAGTCTCGGTTATTGTGGGTAGCGTCTCCGCGATGGCCATACTCCTGATCGCCAATGTGATCGCACGCACGTTCTTTACCAGCATCTATTTCGCAGAGGAACTCTCCGAATTGCTGGTCATCCTTGTCACCTTTGCGGGGGTCAGCTACAGCGTGCGCAAAGCCATGCATATCCGCATGGGTGCATTTCTCGATGCCATGCCCCCAAAATGGGAAAAGGCCTGCATCATCCTGATCTCCATCGTCAGTGCCCTGGTCATGGCCATCATGGCATGGTTTGCCTGGCAATATCTCGTGAATGCCATGGACCGCGGCCATACCAGCCCGGCCTTGCGCATCCCCAAATGGACCTTCTACATCATAATCCCCTTCGGGTTTGGTCTGGCTGCCATCCAGTATCTGCGCACGGTGATAAAAAACATCAAAGAGGATGAGCCTTGGCAAAGTGCCGAACAGCAGAGTGAATACGAGGAAGAGCACCCGGGAGCGGCCTTGCTATGATTGTATTTACCATCAGTCTTGTCGTGATGCTCCTGCTGGGCTTTCCCTTCATGGTGACCCTGCTGGGATCTCTCATGATCTATATCTTTGCCTATATGCCCGACATGGCGCCACAGATCATGATGACCATGGTCCAGCAGGTGATGTCAGGTATCACCCCGCCGGCACTCGTGTGCGTTCCCATGTTCATCCTCTCCGCCAGCATCATTACCTCCGGAAAATCTGCTACCAAACTCATCGAGATGATCAAGGCCTTCGTGGGCCACCTGCCCGGCGGATTGCCCATCACAACCAATGCCAGTTGCACGCTGTTCGGCTCCGTCTCCGGATCCACCCAGGCAACTGTTGCTGCCGTCGGCGGCACCATGCGCCCGATGCTCCTGCAGGCGGGCTACCCCAGCTCCTTTACGCTCGGCCTGATCATTAATTCCAGCGACATCGCCTTCCTCATCCCCCCCAGTATCGGGTTCATCGTCTATGGCGTCGCCACCAATACCTCGATCGGGTCGCTCTTCCTCTCCGGCATTTTTCCTGGGTTGCTCATCTTTGTGATGTTCTCGATCTATTGCTATGCATACTCCAAGTTCAAGAAGGTGGGCGTCCTCCCCAAAGCCACCTGGCAGGAACGCGGGCATGCCATCAAACAAGGGCTCCCGGTCATGGGCTTTCCGGTCATTATTATCGGGGGCATCTATGCCGGCATCTTTAGCCCCACAGAAGCTGCCGCCGTCTCCGTCGCCTATGCCATCCTGCTGGAAGCTGGCGTCTACCGCAGCCTAACCCGCAAAAGCCTTTTCGAAGCAACCCTGCAGGCCGGCGTGATCACCGGTGTCGTCTTTATCCTTGTCGGGGCCGGCCAAGCCTTCTCCTGGATGATCGGCTTCCTGCAAATCCCCCAGCAAATCCTGCCCCCCCTCTTCGGGGCCGATCCCTCCATGCTGCGCGTTATGCTCATTATCGTGGTTGTCTATTTCGTCGCCTGTATGTTTGTCTGCCCGATCGTCGCCATCTTTGTTCTCAGCCCCATCTTTCAGCCTTATGTCGTTGCCGCCGGCGTCGACCCCATCCTGCTCGGTACACTCGTGACCCTCCAGGCCGCCATCGGCTCTGCCACACCACCTTTCGGCTGCGATATCTTTACCGCTCAAATCATCTTTCGCAGGCCTTACCTCGAAGTCATCGGCCACGCCCTGCCCTTCCTGCTCATCCTCATCCTCGCCACCATCCTCCTCATGGTCTTCCCCCAAATCGCCCTCTTCCTGCCCAACCTCGCATCGTAACCCGCAACGACGCAGAAATGCTGCGCTGCGATCGCGCAGCCTTTGAACAAGCCAGCTATCTCGGGCTATCTCCACAGGACCAAACCGAACTCCTGCAATGGATCAAACGCGTCAGCGCCTGGATGGTAAACCGTAAACCACAAGAATCCCAGAACCCCGACTAGCCAGGAATAGCACTTAGATAAGGATCTGCTGGGGCAAGACAATCAGGGGAGATGTGCGTGTACGAGTACGTGTAGGAGTACGTGAATGCCACAGGAATCGTACGATTCCCTCTCCATACTCGTAC
>SLBU01000105.1 GCA_007126175.1 Kiritimatiellia bacterium | reverse complement strand
TTTTCAGAAGTCACGTTGCTGGAGGCTGCGGTATCCGAGCCAGAGGGGGAGTCCTGTGGCCAGTATGGTAATGAGTATGAGCCAGGCGTAAGCCAAGGGGAGAAATCGCAGCAGATCGGTATGCGCCGATAAAGCGGTTTGCTGGAGATGAAAAAGGGCACCGAAGGGCAGAATGGCCAGCAACATGAAGACAAGGCAGCAGACGATATTGAGTGTGCCGCCAAAGCTGGAGACAATCGCGGCGGGATTGTGTTCCTCGAGATTGAGGAAGATGGCGCCAAGTCCTGTTGACAAGCCGCAGACTGCCAGGCAGACGGCAGAGATGACGGTGAGTGCGGCTCTCTGAACCTGTGGGTCGAGATGGAGCATGCGGGTGGAGACGAGAATGAGACTGATGCTGACCAGTGCCGTGGTCAGAAACGCGAGGAGAAATTTGGCCGCGAGGATGCGTGGCATGGTTGCGGGGGAAAGTCCGAGCATCCAGAAGCTATGTCCTTCGTAGCTGAGCTGGGGATAGATGAATCGAGCGCCCATGGAGCTTAGTACGGCGGCAACGGCGAAGACATTCAGGAAGGTCATGGCGCTGCGCCATTGTTCGGGGAGTTGGTCGTAATGCAGGATGCGCAAATTCGAGAAGTAGAGGGCGAGCAAGCCAAAGAATACCAGTGCCTGGGTCCACTGGGCGGGATCGCGAAAAAAGGTTCTGATATCCTTTGCGATGATGGCGGCCATATCCGCGGGAATGGCCTTGCGGATTTGCGACAGCAGCGGGAGCATGATCGGCTTGCGCCGGGTGGGTGCCCCTGCGCGGGCCTTTTGCCAAGCTTGGTAGAAAATTCGTCCGCCAATTTTTTCGACGAGAATGGCGGCTACAGCGGCGGATGAGGAAAGTAAAGCCAGGAAGAGGAGTCCGCGTCGGAGTTGTCCGCGGGTGAGGGTCATGATCCCTTCTGCCATCCAGAAGCTGGGCGAGAGCGGATGTGCGGCCATGCGCATGCCGGGGATCATGGTGGCGAGGTTGAATTGTGTGGTGGTGTCAGCAGTGGTATCGGGGCGTGTAAGGGCCAGGCTTGCTGCGCCACTCATAAGCAGCAGTGCGAGGGCGATGATGCGAATTCTGCCGGGGCGTGGCAGCCAGCGCACGGTCAGCAGGACAAAGAGGGTACCGAGGCTGGCGCACAGGAAGAGAAAAGGAATGGAGAAGAGGAAGGTCCATACAATGAACAGGGGGTGGAGGGCTTGGTGCCAGGCATAGGCCCCAACGAAGGGAAGAACAATGAAGAAGAAGGCCCAGGAGGAAAGACTGGTGGCCTGGATGAAATTATACAGCACGATTTGCTGCATCGAGAAGGGATGCACAAGAAGAAAGGGAATTTCCGGTGCGTTGAAGAAGGTCGCGTATGCCGATACGAGACTGGAAAGCAGGAGCATCCAGGCAAGTCCGAGGAAGAAGAGGGCAAAGATGCGGCCGGTAATCATTACGCCGGCCCCGCCGAAGGCGCTGAGGAAGCGAAATCCATCGCGGAAGAGCAGTAGCAGAAAGGTTTCAAAGAGAATCACGAATGTAAGGATAAAGCCTTGCTTGAGGCGTGATTGCCGGAACATGGCCCGCACGGCGTTGCCGGTCTGGAACCAGCTTTTGTGATACAGGGCACTATGCATTGACATGGGGTTTTCTCTGCGTATCGGTGTGTGTGAGGGCCAGGAAAATGTCTTCGAGGTTGGCCCCTTGATGTTCGTCCTGGAGTTCGGGCAGTGCACCATACGCAATCAGCTTGCCTTGATGGATGATGCCAATGCGGTCGGCAATATCTTCTGCGATGGCGAGGATGTGCGTGGTTAGCAAGATGGTGCCCCCTTTGTTGGTATGCTCGCGTAACATCGATTTGATCAGTTTGATCGTGTAGGGGTCGAGGCCAACAAAGGGTTCGTCGATCAGGAGGACAGGGGGATTGTGCAGGAATGTGGTGGCATAGATCAGGCGCTGGCGCAGTCCGTGAGAGAGGTTGCGCACCAAGCTGCTGCGGTGGTCCTGCAAACCGAAAACGTCAAAGAGTCGGTCCCGTTCGGTCGCAATACGGGGTGTGGGGATGTCGAATAATTCGCCGTAAAAGAGAAAGAATTCGGATGTGGTCAGGCGTTCATAGAGAAACGGGGTGTCGGGGATATAGCCAATGATTTTCTTGACCTCGTGCGATTGTTGGCGGATATCCAAATGGTTGATGCAGGCCGAACCACTGTCCTGGTGCACGAGCCCAGTGAGAATTTTAATGGTGGTAGTTTTGCCGGCGCCATTGGGGCCGAGAAAACAAAACAGTTGGCCGTCGGGAATATCGAGGGTCAAGGCATCCAATGCCTGGAAGCCACCATAGGTTTTGGAAAGTTCTCGGATCTGGATCATGCGCGCACCTGTGGTTCTTGGTTACTGATTTGTGTCCAACGATTCATGGGGTGTCCCGGTTGCGCCGATAAGGCGATGCAGTAGTGAAATGCCAGCCATGCCCCGCATGAGCTGCGGGGCGGGGCGGGTATCGGAGGCGGCTTGCAGTGCCATTTCGGGTGTGGTTGTCTCCATGACCCAGCCGAATGGGGTTTCCTGGCGTAGCATCATGCCGTTCGCATCGACCCAGCCGCGGAATTCGAGTCCTTGCCAGGCAGACTGGATCGGCATTGCCCGTACCGGGTTTCCTGCCACCATAATGGTTTCGCGTGGGCCGGCAGTGATCAGGATCGTGGTTGTTTGGAGCGTGAGGGGGTCAAGGGTGCGAATGGCGAGTGATCGCCCTGGTCGCAATTGCTGGATCGCCATATCGTATAGGGGGCTGTAGAGAACGGTATCAGGTGGTAAGGTGATCGTGCGGGTGGAGGTGCTTTCTCCGGATACGGTTGTTATGTGGAAGCGTCGATCACCGATGTGATCCCCATTGACGCGCAGCCGAAAGTCACCCGCACTTGCAGACAGGGTAAAGCGCTGGGGTTGGTAATCCTGGTCGAGTTGAACTTCAGAGAACACCTGTATGGTTTGTATGGATTGCAGGATGCGTACGCGTATCTGCATGCGTGTGGTGATCTCGAGAATGGGTTCCGGGTTGTCATCATCCATTGTGAAGATCGTGTGAACAAAGCCGGCGGGTTGGGTATCAATCAAGACTCGGGTCCAGGACTCGCGGGTGAGTAGATCATCGGGTAGCACGCCCCGATAGCCTGAAACAGTTCGGGTAAACCATACGGGGTAGGCCTCGTAGCGGAGGTAAAGCCCTGCTACAATTGCCCAGGTGATCACGATTGCGACACGTATGCTGACACGGGAATTGGTCATGTCCATACAATAACGGGTGAGAAGCGATTGACAAAGCATAAATCACGAACGTATAATGCCACAGACTACATACAGAGGGGGGGGCGTGTGAGTGAGCAATTTTCAAAAACGGTACGGATTGACCTGATGGCGTCTCCCGATGCAGGGGGCTCGGTCGCGGCGCGCAACGAGCTGCTAAAGCATGCAAATTTCAGTACACGGCAGCGCCAGAGCGCCAAGGCGAGTGAACACGCTCGTTCGCGGTATGAAGAGTTGCTCGAGAGCGTGTACGATGCCGCGATCATCGCATCTCCCGCTGGCAAGATTATTGAGGTAAACGGTCGTGCAATTGAATTTTTAGGGTATGATCGCGAAGCGTTGTGTGGTGGTCTGAGCATGACGGATGTGATTGATGGTGCCGATGAGCAGGTGATGCGGGCAATATCCGAGACGTTGCTGACGGAACGGTTCGCGTTGTTGCAGGCTTTCTGCAAACGGCAAGATGGCAGCTTGTTCCCTGCCGAGATTGCGGTGAATCGCCTGAGCATGGATCATGTGCGGTTGTGTTTCTTTATTCGTGATGTGACGCTGCGATACCAGACGGAGGAGCAATTACGCTTGGAACATGCGGCCATTCAAATTTGTGCCAGTGGTATCGCCATTTGCACGACGGTAGGAATTCTGGATTATGTGAATCCGGCATTTGCCACGCTCGTCGGGGCGGCAGAAGAAACGCTTCCGGGGAAAGATATTCGGGATGTATTGTCGAGTCCGGCGCATGTACAGACATTGATTGAGAGTGCGCTGGCGAGTGACCAGACCTGGGTGAGTGAATTTTCGGTCGAGAGGCCGGATGAACGCGATCTGTATCTGCAGGTTGCGGCCTCCTGTATTTTTGCGGAGGATGGTTCGCCGCGCGGGATCGTCTTTTCCCTGGCAGACTTCACGAGCCATCAGCGGATGGAAATGGGAAGCCTGCAATATTTGGATGAGCTGGAATCGCGTGGTGCGGCTCGAACGGAAGATTTGCTGACTATGCAGGACCAGTTACAATCTCAGATTGGTTTGTTGGAGAAAGAGCTATCGCAAGTGGAGTCGCGTTTAGAGGAGAGGGTGTAAAGATGGAGATTCATGGTTTTTGTGCATGGCGGCCTCTGCCAGAGGTGGCGCATGCGATTGCTTCTGTGCCGTATGATACGGTTGACCGTGCCGAGGCCAAGGCGCTTGCGGATGGAAACCCGCAAAGTTTTCTGCATGTGGTGCGTCCGGAGATCAATTTGCCTGATTCGGTTGCGCCGCATGATCCGCGCGTATATGCAGAAGCGCGTGCAGCGATTGAGCGTTTGCTGGCGGATGGGGATCTCATTGTTGATCATCACCCGGCCATGTACCTGTACCGCCTGCAGATGGGGGCGCATCTGCAACGGGGCATCGTGGCGTGTTGCAATGCGGCGGATTATAATGATGGGTTGATTTTGCGGCATGAGAAGACGCGCCAGGATAAGGAGGATGACCGCACGCGCCATGTACGGGCAGTGGCCGCTAATACCGGGCCCGTGTTTCTCACATATCAGGACGATGCCACCATCGATCAACTGGTGGATCGCGTGGAGGAGAGCCAACCTTTGTATCGTGTGAAAGCGCCGGATGAGGTGATCCACACGATCTGGAAAATCGTGGATGTTGGACCATTCGTGGAAGCATTTCGGGGGGTGTCGCGGTTTTACATTGCGGATGGGCATCATCGTGCGGCGGCCGCGGTGCGCGCAGCGGCCGAGCTACAAGAGGCGCAACCAGGACCCGTTGCCGATGAGGCGCGTCATTTTTTAAGTGTACTGTTTCCCGCTACGCAGTTAAAGGTTCTGGGGTATCATCGTGTGGTCTCGGACCTGCACGGGTTGGATAAGGAGGCCTTTCTGGCAAAGCTGCAAACCGTTCTAACAGTGGTTCCGACGGCCCATGCCGTGGAGCCTCTGGCGCGTGGGTCGGCTGGTATGTATCTCGATGGACAGTGGTATACGCTTTCCTGGACGGTGCCGCAGGGTGGTGATCCGGTTACGTCGCTTGATGTGAGTGTGTTGCAGGATCGCGTGCTGGCACCCATACTCGGGATTGCGGACCCGCGTACATCCGCTCGCATAGCCTTTATCGGCGGGATTCGGGGAACGGTCGCACTGGAGCGGGAAGTGGATAGCGGCCGGGCGACTGTGGCTTTCTCCATGTGCCCGGTGGCCGTGGAAGACGTGATGGCGATTGCGGAGGCGGGACGGGAAATGCCCCCCAAAAGTACTTGGTTTGAGCCTAAACTTCGTTCCGGCTTGCTTGTGCACCCCTTTGCCCCTTGAGGGTAGGGTTAAAAGTCTTGTACAAGCGGCCGGGCGAGCATTTTCTCGTAGATGTTGAAGTACTGTTTCGCGGTTACCGCATGGCTGAAACGATTGATGCTTTCTTCCATGATACGGGCGATTTGGGTCTGTTTGACGGTAGTCGGCAGGCGATAGAAGGCCATCGCTTGATCAATGGCCCAGAGCAGACCGTTACTATCATAGGT
This sequence comes from Kiritimatiellia bacterium, assembly GCA_007126175.1. Lineage (GTDB taxonomy): Bacteria > Verrucomicrobiota > Kiritimatiellia > UBA8416 > UBA8416 > T3Sed10-140. The sequence goes on along the minus strand of SLBU01000105.1, from coordinate 2,750 downwards.
TTCAAAGATAAAGCCATTACCTGTGTTTTGGGCAACATCGAGGTGGGTGACGGTGTCGTGCAGTCCTCCGGTATCGCGTGCGATGGGCAGTGAGCCATAGATACTACTGACCATCTGTGGCAAGCCGCATGGTTCAAAAAGAGATGGGATCAGCATGAAATCAGAACCAGCGTAGCCCAATCGCGATAGCGGTTCGGCAAAGTCACAAACGGCGACGCGTCCGTGAAAGTCGTGTTGCCATACGATGCGGTGGAAGACATCCTGGTATGCGCCATTGGCGACGATTGCAACCTGCAAGCCATCGGCCCAGTAGCGGTCGATCACCTTGTACAGAATGTCGGCAAAAAGTTGGCAGCCTTTCTGGATCGGGTCGAGTCGGGAGGGCCAGAAGAGAATCGGTGCATCCGGATTCAGTTGCAGGCCCGTTTTTTCCTGGAATGCGGCCTTGTTGGCAGCTCTTCCGATCACATGCGTGCCTGGGGTATACGGTAGGGCTAGGCAAGTGTCGGTGGCCGGATTGTTGGAGGGGTCGGGTGCATTGAGAATTCCGGCAGCACAGTCGTTACTGCGTTTCTGGGTGATTTCGTGCCGTATGTTATTGGGCACAAAACGGTGCTGTCCATCGGCAATTTCCCGTAGGAAGGTGGGGCTTACCGTGTTGATGTAGTGACTGCCGAAAATGCCACTTGCGAGAAGGTCGATCGGATTCGAGGCACGTGATGATTCATAATCATGTGGTGGGGATTGATAGTACAGGTATTTCCAGAAGTTTGCGGCATCGATGCCTGCGTCCTCAATGCGTTGCAGCGTCAATGTATAGGTGTGGATATTGTGAACGGTAAAAAGCGCGGGGATATTCCAGCGGCGTGCGACTGCGGGAATGAGTCCTGTCATCCAATCATTACAATGAATGAGATCAGGGTCAACGGATGGAATGATGTTGTTGATCACTTCGCGCTGGAATGCCAATGCGACGTTGATATTCGTCCACTCGTCGTTGCCGTATACGGCATCGCGGTAGTAGAAGCAGCGGTCTTCGGCAAGGTGAATGCGCGCGCGGGATAGCTTGCTCATGTAGGCGCGGATTTCGTCGCTGATGAGGTTGGCGGCATCAATGTTGAACATGCGGCGGTAGTGGGGCAGGGCCACGTGAACGTCGGCACCGAGATCGTATAAGGCAGCAACCAGTGAGGAGGACACGTCTGCGAGACCACCTGCTTTGGCATTCATGCGGTTAGCCATATTCCCCATGCCCTGGGGGAGATAGGTAATTTCAGGGGTGACAATCAGAATACGGGGTTTTGTGCGTTTACGTCGCTTGCGTATCGTTAACATGGCTTATCTCCCTATTCCGCCCATGTGGTAAACCCCGGCATGGCATGATTCCATTCATGTCCTGCCGGGGTTACGCGGGTTGTGAATGCATAGCGCCCGGTATGGTTGCAAGTCAGCACGTGTTCATAGCGGTAGAAGCCATGCCCGAGAGGGGTGCCACCTGTCATGATTTCGACTTGCCCGTCCACGATATGATTTTCCGAGTTTACGACACCATAAAAGAGTTCAACATCGATTTCGTCGGGGTTGAGTTCCCCCAGAAACACCTCGGTGGAGATGGCAAACGAATCATTGACGTGCAATTTGGTCATATCGCCATTGTGATGGACGGGGCGTTTGACGGCGACATGCGCCCATTCCTTGCGTAAGCGTGCATGTTGTTGGACGCGTTTCTCGGCGAGTCTGGCATTATCCGCGAGCAGTTCATGATAGGAGTTGGCTGCTGGTCGGTAGTAATGCTGGTTGTATTCGTTGACCATGCGTTGGCTCGAAAAACGTCCCAGTGCCATTTTGATCGATTGGCGCATCATTTGTACCCACGGGCGAGGGAGGTAGCCCTCGGGCCGGTCATAAAAGAGCGGGATGATTTCATTTTCCAAGAGGTTATAGAGCGCTTGGGATTCAACGGCGTCCTGGAAGGCCGGATCCTCGTAGACATTGCCGTCACCGATCGCCCAGCCACAATCCGGTGCGTAGCCCTCGCACCACCATCCATCGAGGATGCTGGCGTTGATGGCACCATTAATCGCGGCTTTCATGCCGGAGGTGCCGCTAGCTTCCATGGGGCGTCTGGGGGTGTTCAACCAGACATCGACGCCTTGGACGAGGCGGCGTGCCAAGCCCATGTTATAGTTTTCCAGGAATACGATGTGGCGACGCACCTTGGGGTTGCGCCCAAAGTGCACGATGCGACGAATCAGCTCTTTGCCTTCATGATCATGGGGGTGGGCTTTACCGGCAAAGAGAAATTGCACGGGACGATCCTCGTCGGTCAGCAAGGCTTCGAAACGTTCCAGATTCTGGAGCAAGAGGGCGCCGCGCTTGTAGGTGGCAAAGCGGCGGGCAAAGCCAATGGTCAGCGCGTCGTGATCGAGAATGGATTTGGCTTGTGCGATTTCGGTTCGCGTGGCATTCCTCGCCTGGAATTGTTGTTCGGCATGTGCGCGTGCGGCGCGGATGAGGCGTGATCGGCCAAGTTCATGTGCGCGCCAGAGCTCTTCGTCGGGGATCTGGTCGACGGCGGCAACGGTTTCCTTGGAGGAGGGATCCTTTCGCCATCCGGGGCCGATATAGCGATCAAAAAGGTCTACATTTTGTGAGGCGAGCCAGGTTGGGAGGTGAACGCCGTTGGTGACGTGCTTGATGGGGACTTCGTCGATGGCTTTTTGGGGCCAGAGGTGTGCCCACATTTCGCG
>SLBU01000035.1 GCA_007126175.1 Kiritimatiellia bacterium | reverse complement strand
GCCGCCGACATTGCTGCCGTGGCTCACCGTGCCATTGCCATCCAGGCTTGCGAACCCCTCGTCGGTAGCGCTGAAATCCAGCACCGTCCCGGCACCCGCGACACTGGCCAGCCCGCAAAGCGCTGCTAGCGATAGGATCCACCAAGCCCGGGTAGAGCTGAAACTGAAACATCGTAAGGGAGGATGCTCCGCAGGACGCCGAGATCTGGCGGGAGCGGGAGAATTTTTGTCATCTTCGTGCTGAACCACGAAATCAGCTAGCGCTCGCTTATATAGCTGACTGCGTGAAGTGTGCAGGCGCCGGGCAAGGCGCTCGCCCCGCTTAAATACGTCGTCTGGAATGGATAATCCAGTTTTCATGCTCATGAAATTACCGGGGAAACCTTGATAGCGTCAATACAGTATTTTTCCCGCCGAGTAATGGGTCAGTTATAGGGGGGACTGTTTCTGAGCTGCCTGTAACTTGGCCTTTTTGCCGAACTATTCGGCGAACGATAGCGGCGACGAGTTATGTTGCGCGCAACATAACGCGTCGCCCGTAATCGTTCACCGACCTCTTCTTTTCATACCTTTTCATAAAACTTTTGACACTACCGGGCCATCGCCTCAACTCAGGCCTTCTGCGAGAACGCCACCCGCTCGAGAATGGCGGCCACCACATCGTCGATGCGCATGCCCGTGGAATCCACGATAGCGGCATCCTTGGCAACCGTTAGTGGTGCCGTCATACGCCGACTATCCACTTGATCACGGCGCTGCAACGAGGCCCCCACGGCATCGACCGTCAAATTCTCCTGCGACTCGGCATGCCGCCGGCGGGCACGTTCCTCGGGGGAGGCATCCAGGTAAAACTTGTGTGCAGCCTCCGGGAAAACCACGCTGCCAATATCGCGGCCCTCCATGACCAAATGGCCCAAATCACGCATGCCGCGCAGCCAGGCCGTCACAATGTCCCGCACCACGGGATTTGCCGCCACGGGGCTCACCGCCAGATTTACAGCCTCGCGGCGCAAGGCCTCGCCGGGACGCTCTCCGCCCATCTCAAAGAGTACGGCACCCAACTCCACAAAGAAGTTGGCCTCGATGCTGCGGGTATGCGCGGCAACCGCATCCTGATCAGACGGATCCACGCCCGCCTGCAATACACGCCACGCCACCGCACGATACACGGCCCCAGAATCCACATATAACCACCCCAGAGCCGCCGCAACTTTCCGTGCTACGGTCGACTTCCCTGAAGCCGATGGCCCATCTATCGCAATCACATCATCTTTCTTCATAACCAATAACCTTTCCACACAACGTCTCCAAATCCTGCCAGAATGTGGGGTATGATGTCGCCACGCACCCAACCCCTTCGATAACAACGGGGTTCGCTGCATGTAGCGCCAATACCGACATTGCCATCACGATTCGATGATCCATGTAGGATTGCAGGGTCGCACCACCAACCACGGCCCCGCCCCGCACTACAAACCCATCCGGTCGCTCCGCGGCATTACAACCCATCAAAACGAGATTCCGGCACACGGCCTGAATCCGATCCGATTCCTTCACACGCAGTTCGGCGGCATCGGCTACCACGGTTTCCCCTTCGGCCACCGCACCGGCCACAGCCACCAATGGTAACTCATCAATCAAATTGGGAATCTCCTGGCCGCAAACGGTCGTGCCCCGCAAACGTCCGCCCCTGACTGTGATCGTGCCGGTCTGCTCCCAGTCAGCACTATCAGCATCGACATCGACCTGAACATGCGCCCCCATTCTTTCGAGCACTGCCAACAAAGCGGTACGACGCGGATTCAACCCAACCCCCACAAGCGTCACATCGCTGCCTGGCGTCATCGCTGCCCCCACCAGCCAGAAAGCCGCAGACGAAAAATCGCCGGGCACCTTCCAATCGCGCGACGGCAATGCACGCAGACGCTCTGGATCGCCTTGCAATGTGATGCGGCAGCCATCCACCACCAACGGAAGCCCCAACGCCATCAGGATACGTTCCGTATGGTCGCGCGTCTGTTCCGGCTCTATGACACATACCTCGCCAGCCACGGACAACCCCGCCAGCAAAACAGCCGACTTGATCTGGGCGGAGGCAACAGGCAGTTCATATCGAATCGGATGCAGATTGCCACCGGCAATCCGAATGGGACCACACCCGTTGACCCCAAGAAGTTCAATCGTGCCCCCCATCTCGCGCAAAGGCTGCTCGATCCTCTTCATCGGACGCGAAAGCAGGGATGCATCGCCTGTAAGCTCGGCCTGTATCGGAAATCCTGCCAGCAATCCCGTTAGCAAACGCATGCCCGTGCCCGAGTTCCCCATGTCCAATACTGTGGCAGGAGAGCGCAGTACCCCGCCCGTGCCTTCGACACGAATCGAACCATCCGACAACGCCGTCACCTTCGCCCCCATCGCAACCATCGCATGCAGGGTGTTCAGACAGTCTTCACTTTGCAAAAACCCCGATAAGACCGAGCTGCCGGCGGAAAGACCACTCAACATCGCAACCCGATGGGAGATACTTTTATCCCCCGGCACATGCAGTACCCCGCACATCCGATCCGCACGCCCAACTTTTACTTGTTCCATGATGAATCTCCGCCCCCCGCATCGACAGGTTGTGCTATAATGTTGGCACGCAATTCCCGTGCCGATCCAAGTACATCGCGAATCTGATCGTAATCATGACGATCAAGAGCAGCGAGCAGCATTTCAATATCGTCACGTACGGCTTGCAGCGATACCGCAATCGATCCAGCATTGCTTTTCACGATATCGTGCCATACCCATTCGGAACCGGAGGCAATACGCGTTGCATCCCGGAAACCTGGCCCACAATAGGGGCCAGGCGCTACCGCCGTGCGAGCTGCGGCACGCACAAGCAGCGCTGCCACGAGATGCGGCACATGACTCGTGCCCGCCACCACGGCATCGTGTTCCGCTGCACCGACAACCAGCACGCGGGCACCCACCGCACGCCATAGTCCCTGCACGACCTCGCTCTGCGGCAAACATGCATCCCCGTCCGGCGGCGTGACGATCACCACCGCATCCACATACAAATCCGCATCGGCCGATTGCATACCGGTACGCTCGGAACCCGCCATCGGATGACTGCCAATGAAGCAGGCGGTCTGATCGCCCAGGAGCGCCCCAACCTGCTCCATGAGCATGGCTTTGGTACTCCCCACATCAGTAACAATGGCACCGGGGCGCAACGCTTCACGCACTCTTTCAACCAGCGCGGCAATTTCCAATATGGGCGTACAAAGCACCACCACGTCGGCATCCTGTACGGCTTGCGCCAGATCATCCGTAACCACATCGCAGGCACCCATTGCCAGTGCCAGCTTGCGCGTCTCCTCACGCCGTGCATACCCCACGACGGTGACGCCTGGGCAGTACCGCTTCAATGCCAACCCCAAGGATCCCCCCATCAGGCCAAGCCCAACGATGGCAACCGCGTCGATGCCAACTACCGGCGGCACGGCCTGTGATATCCCCTTTGAATCCTTAGGCACCCTCTACCTGCTCTTTCTCTTGATTCGCATCCGGCCCTATGATCGGCGCGCGCACATCCGTGTCCATAGCCCTCTCGGCCCCTTCGCCCGGGGATAACGACCCATCATCGCTGTCGAGAGCAAGTTCCTCTTGTTCCTGCGGCACCGGTTCCTGGGCTTGCAGCCTGCGTGTGAATACACGCGGACCCATCTGCTCAAGGTCTTGCAAGGATTTCAAACCAAAATGCTCCAGAAAACGACTGGTGGTGCCATACAGAAAAGGACGCCCCGGCAGCTCACTGCGCCCCGCAATCTTCACGAGCTGCACCTCCATCAACGCCTTGATAATATGCGAGACCCCCACCCCGCGAATGGCCTCGATTTCCGCTTTGGATATCGGTTGCCGATACGCAATAATGGCCATCGTCTCCAAAGCGGGCTGCGATAACCGCTGCGGCTTCACATTCAGCAAATTCTTCAGCCAACGACCACAGGCCACATTACTCTGCAAACGCCACCCCCCGGCAACCTCGTAGATACCAAACCCCGTCTCCCGCAGCTGCAACTCCTCATGCAGCGAGCAAATTTCCGTTTCGATATCCTTCAAGCTGGCCTCAGCAAAAACAGTGGTTTCCGGATCGGCTGCGGCCACTTCCTGGATGCATTGGCGCAGTTCGCGCGCAGGAATCGGACGATTCGCCCCAAAAATAAGGGCGCCAATGATTTCACGCAGTGCGGGCAAACGGCCTACATCATGCATGGCTCGCCTCCTCAAGTACGCCAGCCGCACCCATTGCCGCACCAGCAGCATCGGCCTCTATCCGATCATCCTCGGGATTGCCCGGCTTAATCAGAATATCGCCAAAATGATCATCCTGTACCGCTGAGATCTGCCGCAGCCGGAGCAATTCCAGCATCGCAAGAAAGGTGCAGATGATTTCGTTGCGCGAAGCCATCCTACCAAACATTTGCGAAAATCGAATACTGCCGTCCGCACGTACCGTCTTCAAGACAATGTCAATCTGGTCGGCGACCGTGAATCGGTCATCGGCAATCTCGCCCAGCTCTTCAGGGGGGGCTTTTTTCAGCACGTCCTGAAACGCACTGATCAGATCAAACAAGCTTACATCCTGCAGCGCCAGGCCGGGATCCTCTACATCCTTTGCGCCCGCATTGGTGCCACCATATCCGAAAACATGCTCCTGGAAGTACTCGCGCTCCTGCAACTGACCTGCAATATCCTTGTACTTCTTGTATTCAACCAGTTGACGCACCAGATCCCAGCGAGGGTCATCCCCCTCCTCTTCATCCTCCTCCGGATTCTGATCCTCGACCGGCAGCAGCATCCGGCTTTTGATCATCATCAGGGTCGCAGCCATAACAATGAATTCACCCGCAATATTCAAATCCAGCATCCGCATAACCCCCAGATATTCCATATATTGGTTGGTGATGCGTTCTATCGGGATATCATAGATATCGACCTCATCCTTGCGAATCAAGTATAGCAAAAGATCAAGAGGCCCTTCGAATACCTCCAAATCCACCTTGTATTCATCCTGTGCCATGCTATACCTCGTTCTTCCCGTTTAAGCGAGCCCTGTTGCCGCACGCGCCTGATCCAATGTTTCCCGCGCTACCGCGCGTGCCTTGTGCGCCCCCTCGCGCAATACATCTTCCACAAAATCCAGATCCCGCGCCAATGCCTCACGACGCTCCCGCAGGGGTGCCAGCTCCCGATCCATCACTGCCAACAGTGCCTTCTTGGCATCCCCATACCCGAATCCACCCAACCGATACTTCTCGGCCAGCTCGGCCTGTTCCGTCTCAGTCGTAAAAAGCCGGTACAACGCAAATACATTGCAGTGCGATGGATCTTTCGGGGCTTCCAAAGGCGTGCTGTCGGTCACAATTTGCATCACGCGCTTCTTCGTCGCTTTCGGACTACCGAAAAGCTCAATATGATTGTCATAGGATTTCGACATCTTTTGCCCATTGATGCCCGGCACAACCGCCACCGTTTCCTGAATCGAGGGCTCCGGTAGCGTGAAAATCTCACCAAAACGTTGGTTGAACTTGAGCGCGATATCACGCGTCACCTCAACATGCTGTTTCTGATCCCGGCCCACTGGCACAATGTTGGACTGCACCGCAAGAATATCAGCAGCCATCAATACCGGATACGAAAACAGCGCATGACTCGACGCAATCCCCTTGGCAATCTTATCCTTGTAGGAATGGCAACGCTCGAGTAATCCCATTGGCGTAACCGTGGATAGTAACCAGGTCAGCTCGGTCACTTCCGGTACGTCGCTTTGCCGAAAAAATACGGTTTTTTCCGGATCCAACCCGCTCGCCAAAAAATCCAAGGCCACATCCAGCGTTGCCTGCCGAAGCTGCGCCCCATCCGTCACCGATGTCAACGCATGATAATTCGCAATAAACAAATAGGCATCGCCTTCATGCTGCAATGACAACGCGGGCTTCATCATCCCGAAATAATTTCCAATATGTAATTTACCCGAAGGCTGTATACCCGATAATATCCGCATGCTCTTTCCCTCTATAGGTTCTCTGGGGCAACAATTTCCGTTCCAACCCCTTGGTCCGTAAATATTTCCAGTAGTAGCGAATGCTTCTGCCGCCCATCAATCAAGTGCACCTTGCAAACCCCAGCCTCCAGCGCCTCTATGCAACTACTGATCTTTGGTAGCATGCCACCGGTAATAATGCCCTCCTCAAACATCCATGCGACCTCATCCAAGCGCAACGTCGAAATCAGGCTTGCAGGATCCTGCTGGTCACGCAGCAAACCCGGAACATCCGAAAGAAATGCCAACTTACGGGCGGGCAATGCTTTGGCTATCGCAGAAGCTGCCACATCCGCATTCACATTATGAAGATTCCCATCAGGCCCCATGCCCAACGGCGTAATCACAGGGATTACCCCTTCCGCCAGTAACTGCCGCACCGGCGCCACATTCACCTCACCGGGCTCCCCGACAAACCCCCAGTCGAGCGGCGCACCGCTTACCGGATCACGGCCCGAAACACGCTTCACCCGTAATACTTCCTCTCCATGCAAACTGCGCGCCAGAGCGCCCTTCGCTTTCAGGACATTCACGATGCGCGGGTTGATGTCGCGCTTCAGCACTTGCTCCACAACCCGTATCGAGCGTTCACACGTTACCCGCAACCCTTGAATAAAACGGGCTTCAATGCCTTCCTGCTCCATGCCGCGCGAGATTTCCTTGCCGCCCCCATGCACAATCACGACCTTCATTCCAACACATTCCATGAACGTGATATCCTCCAGCACCTGCTCGACATGCTCTGGATCCTCCATGGCTGCACCACCCAGTTTCACTACCACAATCGCACCACGAAAGCGCTGGATGTATGGCAATGCCTCGATCAATACCGCCGCCTTGCGGGTTGCTTCGTCCATCAAGATCTCCTCTGCATACATACGCAAAACATCATCAACCTCCACATCCGATTTGTCCTAGGTCATGTATTCGGCATTAATCCGCACATAATCATAGCTGCAATCACACGTGTACACACTTTCCTCTGCCTCCCCCAAATGCAAATCCAGCAGAATTTCAAAGGCCGGGCGTGCAACAATCGACTCCAAATCGGAGAATGCCGCAACAGGCTGCCCTGCCCGCACTGCCGTCAATTCGTCGAATGCCACATCGATCAGATCCGGATCCACGCGGGCACCGGCATATCCGGCCGCACAGACAACGCGCCCCCAATTGGGGTCGCCCCCGAACCACGCGGTCTTGCACAGGAGCGAATTGGCAATTGCACGTGCGATACGCAAGGCATCGGCGTCGTCAACCGCCCCCTTTACGGTAATCGTGACAAATCGCGTCGCTCCCTCAGCATCCTTGACGATCAAGCGCGCCAGCTCAGACGCAACCAGACGCACGGCTTCACAAAAAGCCGGCCAGTCCGGGTGATCGGCATCAAGCGCCACACCGCTAGCCCCATTGGCCATCAGCAAGACTGTATCATTCGTGCTGGTATCCCCATCAATCGTGATCCGGTTGAAGGAATGCGCAACGGCATCCCGCAGGCAGGCTTGCAACGCGGGAGCCGGCACGGCCGCATCGGTCGTCAAAAATGCCAGCATGGTAGCAAGATTCGGCGCAATCATGCCTGCCCCTTTGGCCATCCCCCCCACACGCACGGTCTTACCTCCAACGGAAAAATGGGCAGCCGCCTCTTTCGGTACCGTATCGGTCGTCATAATGGCTTCGGCCGCCGATACGCCACCATCCTCTGACAACGTTTGCACCGCTGCTGGCAAAGCCGCCGCAATCTTCTCTACCGGAAGTTTCTTACCAATCGTGCCAGTCGAGCACACCGCCACCCATTCCGCCGGAAGGCCCAGGGCATAGCCCGTGTCGTCTGCCACGCGGCGATTGGCTGCCACGCCTTCAGGCCCCGTGCAGGCATTGGCGCAACCACTATTGATCACAACAGCCTGAAGGGTTCCCCGCTGCACGAGATCCCGACACCAGCGCACGGGGGCCGCCTGCACAGCATTTTGCGTAAAGACACCCGCAACCGTTGCAGGCGATTCCGAAACAACCAGTGCCAGATCTGCGGCAGCAGCCTTAATGCCGGAAAATGCCCCGCAGGCTTTCCAACCGCCAGCATACGTGACGCCACCCGAACCCGTTATCATCTCCATCCGATTCCTCCCATTCCATGAATCCGGTACTATGTAGCATGATCGGCAGAATTGTCCATCAAAACAGAATCATAGGCTGCAATAGGCCTAGCAGGACCGTGCGTTTGTATAGCGCGCCATCACGCTTTCCACATCGGCAATGCTCGTCTGTTCTTGCAACGCTTCCGCGTAGGCCGCCATTTCTCGCGACGACCAACGCTGGATGCACTGCTGGACCTCCGGCAAATAATGGGGGTCCACACTCAACTGACACACACCGATCCCCACAAAAAACGGCACATAGCGCGTATCGTGCGCCATCTCCCCGCACACGGAGCAAGGGATGCCTGCCTTGGCGGCAGCGGCAGCAATGCGCCCGAGACCCCGCAAAACCGACGGATGATGCGGGCAATAGTAATCCATAACGGATGTATT
>SLBU01000054.1 GCA_007126175.1 Kiritimatiellia bacterium | reverse complement strand
GATATCGACGTCCAAATCGAAATTGGTACCGCGAAGCGCATGCCACATTACCGCCACATCGGACTGGCACGTCCCTCCCGATACGGGTGCCAGCGACAAATCAATCGCATCCGCCCCCGCCTCAAGCGCGGCCATGTAAGCGGTCACCCCAATGCCAGCGGTCTCGTGCGTATGGAAGTCAATAAACGTGCCTTCCGGCAACATCTTGCGGGCCCGTTTGATCGTCTCATAGACGGTGGCAGGAAGCGCTGTGCCTGAGGCATCCTTGAAGCAAACCGAGTCATAAGGAATCTCTGCATCCAGTATGTCCCGCAGGCACTTTTCATAAAAATCCGCGTCATGCGCCCCTTCGCAGCCGGGCGGCAGTGCCATCATCGATACACACACCTGGTGATTCAAACCCGCTTCATGTATGCACTTGCCACTGTAGATCAGGTTGTTTACATCGTTGAGCGCATCAAAATTGCGAATACTGGTGATGCCATGCTTCTTGAAAAGTTCGGCATGCAGCTTGATCACCTCGGAAGGTTGCGAATCCAACCCCACCACATTCACGCCACGGGCCAACGTCTGCAGATTCACATCGGGCCCCACCGTCGAACGAATCCGATCCATGGAATCAAACGCATCCTCATTACAGTAAAAATATAACGACTGGAAACGCGCACCGCCCCCCACTTCCATCCAGTCGATACCGGCATCGTGCGCCGCCTCGACCGCAGGAAGAAAATCCTCGGTCAGCACGCGCGCACCAAACACCGACTGAAACCCATCCCGGAACGCCGTACACATAAAGCGTATTTTCTTCTTGCTCATGCCAAACCCCTCGCTTTTCCCTGACTATTTTTCCTGGCGCAACAACGACACCGCGATCGCGGCTACTATCGACTGCATCTCGGCACCATTTTGTTTGCGCGATTGCGGCGGGGGTGCCTGCGCATAGCGACTCTCATGCGCTTTGAAATAAACCCCCACCCCCATCATGATAACGACCATGATGCACAAGAAAACAAAGACCGTCCCCGTCCCCGCCACCATCAATAGAAGTCCTTGACCTAACATATCGCCCTCGCTTATGAATAATTTGAATGGTAAGCAAACCACACTTTCGCAGGAAACTCAATCCAAGACAGCGGCATATCCGCACTTTTTCTTTACGCAGAGGTTATTTGCAGCAATGGTTTACAGTAATGATTTAAGTAGGTACACTTACATCGTTCGAAATCCGTGCAAGGAGAATTACACATGCTACAGAAAATTTTACACACTGCGGTTGCGCTGGGGGCATCTGATATCCACATCAAGGCGAATCACCCCCCTTGTTTTCGGATTAATGGAACCCTGGCCCCTGCCAAGGATTTTCCTCTCCTGACCGTCGAGGAGATTCGCCAGGCCGTGCAACGCATTACGCCGCCTCACGTCCTCGCCACCTATGAACATGATCATGAAGTCGACTTTTCGCATATTGAACCCGATACCGGGCGCTTCCGCGTGAATGTATTTGATGCCCAGGGCAGTCCTGTTATTGCAATGCGACACGTCAAGGATAAGATTCCCACCTTCGAGGAACTGCGCCTCCCACCCGTATTACACGATATCGTAAAAGACCAGCATGGAATCGTGTTACTGGCCGGTACAACTGGCAGCGGAAAGTCCACGACCCTCGCGGCCATGATCGGTGCCATCAACCGGACACGAGCCTGTCGTATCATCACCATCGAAGACCCTGTCGAATATATCTTTACCGATCAAAAAGCGATGATCACGCAACGTGAAGTCGGCATTGACACCCTCAGTTTCGAAGCGGGCCTCAAACACATGATGCGCCAGGACCCCGATGTAATCCTCGTGGGCGAAATGCGTGACGCCACGAGTATCCGCACGGCCTTTCTTGCTGCTGAAACCGGGCACCTTGTCCTCTCCACCTTGCATGCAGGTACCGCGGACCTGGCGATTCCTCGCATCATCGATGTCTTTCCAAGCTTCGAACAGGACAACGTCCGCTTGGCGCTGGCCGCCAACCTGCATGCCGTGATCTGCCAGCGCCTGATACCGGACATCGATGGCAACGTGATCCCGGCCGTGGAAATATTGATCAATACCCCGACAGTGCGCAAACTGCTGCAGCAAGGGCGACTCACCCACCTGGCCGCAGCGATTTGCGCGGGACGCGCCGATGGCATGCAGTCCTTCAATCACTCCGTCTATGAGCATATTATCAATGGCCGCATCTCCGAAACCGAGGGCCTCAATGCTGCAACCAACCCGGAATCGCTGCGCATGAACCTGCAAGGGATATTCCTGGACGAGGATTCAAAGATTATCGGTGAGTAGCCTTAGGAGGGATCGCGTGGATTCTAATTGCGTACACCGTGTCGTTGTAACCGGAGGCGGATGCGTCTCCTGCCTGGGCATTGGCCAGCACTCGCTCCAACGCGCTCTGGAGCAACGTCAAACCGGCATACGCAACATTGCCATGGCCCCACCCATCGCAACCAAAACAAAGGCGGGGGGGCAAGTGGACCGCGAACTGTTGGCGTCCGCTCTTGCTGCCGCACGCATCCGGTACGGGGATATCGCGCTCGATACTGCGGCGCTGGCCAGCGAGGAAGCCTTGCGCCAAGCCAATCTGCTCGGCAACAAGGCTGCGCCCCAGGATGTGGCACTCCTCGTTGGCACGGGTGCCAGCAATGTCGAACAGTTCTTCCTGGCCAACCAAACCTTTTTCTCGAAAGGTGCGCGCTGGGTCCGCCCCACCACGGTGCCACGCTGCATGAACAATGCCATCAGCGCCCAACTCGCCATGCGCTTCGGATGCCAAGGCCCCAATTTTGTGCTATCGTCCGCTTGCGCGTCCAGTACGGCAGCACTCGGCTATGCCTTCCGCATGATCCGCGACGGCTACTGGCGGCAAGCGCTGTGTGTAGGGGCCGATACGATCTTCAGCCCCTTTACGCTGGCCGCCTGGGATAACCTCGGCGTCATGAGCCGCTCCCCTGACCCCGCAACCGCCTGCCGACCCTTTGATCATAAACGCGATGGCTGCGTCATTGGCGAAGGCGCCGCCGCGATCATGCTCGAATCCCGACATACGGCTTTAGCGCGCAATGCCCCCATACGGGCAGAAATCTGCGGCTTTGGTGAAAGCTCGGATGCCTCGCACATCACAACACCAAATCCCATGGGCCAGACCAAGGCAATGCGCGCTGCGCTCGCAGATGCCGGACTCTCCCCCGCCCAGCTCGGTTGGGTGCACGCCCACGGCACCGCAACTCTCGCCAATGACCAAGTCGAGTGCACCGCCCTCAAGACCGTGCTGGCTGATGCCGCTACGAACGTCCCCGTAAGCTCACTGAAATCCTACTATGGCCATATGCTCGGTGCATCCGGCACCATGGACTTGCTCGCAACCATCATCGCCCTCGAAGCGGGATACATCCCAGCCGCCCTGAACTTCGATAAGCCAGACGAAGCGGGCCAGGGCTTGCAGTTTGCCCCCGCAACCCCATCACCGCTGCTGCAGCCCTATGTCATGAAAAACAGCTTTGGTTTCGGTGGCAGCAATGCCGTCCTGATCGTAAAAAAAGCAGGCTAACCCCGGATAGACCAGCGTAGCGTCTCACCGGCTCGGAAGGGCACCACACCCGCATACGCACCGGGCACCACTTGCTCGCGTTTTTCCAGCACAAGCGACCCTGTCGGCGCTGGCAAGCCATAAAAGCGATGCCCGAATTCACAGCAGAAGGATGCCAAGCGCTCCAGACAACCCATCGTCTCGAATGTGTCCGCCAGGTATGCCGCCAACAAGGGCGCCGTATACACCCCGGCACACCCACAGGCCCCCTCCTTGGCCGAACGTGGATGCGGTGCCGAATCCGACCCCAGAAAAAAGCGCGGATGCCCCGCTGCCACCACGGCACGCAATGCCTCACGATCATGCGGATACTTCGCCACCGGCTTGCAGAAATTATGATTGTGCCCGGCCCAATCATCCACCGTCAATTCCAGATGATGCGCCGTGATCGAGGCCCCAACCGTATTCCCCAGTGCCTGCACACAAGCAACCGCTTCCCGCGTCGTCACATGCTCCAACACCATGCGCAACCCAGGAAATTTCTGATGGATACGCTCGAGCTCCGGCAGGAAGCGCTCCTCCGCATTCAAAATGCAAATATCCGCTTCAGCCCGGCTCGGCACTTCACCATGTAACAGCAGCAACACCCCCAGTTCTTCCATCGCAGCAAAAAGATTGTCATATTGCGCCAGATCCGATACCCCCCACTTCGAATTCGTGGTAACCCCCTGCGGATAACACTTGACCGCCACTACCCCTTCCGCCTGGGCCGCTCGCAACAATGCGGGAGTCAAGGCAGGGCACAGATACAGGCTTAACAGAAAGTCGATCCCCGTGTTGCAGGCCTCCAGTTCCGCACGATACGCACGCACCTGCTCCATCGTCGTGACCGGCGGATCCGTATTGGGCATCACAACGCATCGCCCCACCCCCCCTGCGGCCGTTTGCGGCACCACGTTCCGCAGCATCTCACCCTGCCGCAGATGTACATGGAAATCATCCAACAAAGGCAGTCTCATCGTCCCTCCTCCGACACTAGCGATCAAAGATCACATAGCGACGCATGCTATAATTTATTAACAACGAGCTGACCGTGTTCATGCCAAATGCCACTGTCGTCATGATCCCGTAGCGTGCAATCAACCACGATTGCATCCCCGTACCTATCACTAGCGCTACAGCCGATACAGCATAGAACATCCCGATTTCGAGAAACCAGTGGTGCCGCCCTTTCTTGAACACAAAAAGAACGTTCAAAAGATAGGCGACCGCATTCGCAACCAGGAAGGCCAGCGTCGTGCAAATCGCGGCATGCCAGGCCCGCTGCCCCTCGGCCAGAACCTCGCCCGGCGTAACCTGCAGCAAACGCACCATCCAATCATCCGCCGTCAGTGCCGGAAACAAGCGCCACCCCAACAGAAAAAAAATCGTGATATGAATTACTGTCGCGGTGCCCCCAGCCATCCCGTATTTGAGAAATTGCGCCAAGGCCCCTGCGTCATGACTCAGAAACCAGCGAAGTTGCGCCCGTCTGCTCGAAAACCATCTATTCATAATTACCATTTTCCCGTGATTCGCATACCCCCACGCTCCCACGCTACACGCCTGGTGCCGGATAGGCAGCCTGCAAGGCCTTCCACCCAACATGCCGCGCAACACCATTGCGCAACGTCGTAACATCAACACCACGATTCCACGGACGATCAAACAAAACCAGCGGAAAATGCGTTGCCTTTGCTAAATACAGG
This sequence comes from Kiritimatiellia bacterium, assembly GCA_007126175.1. Taxonomy (GTDB): domain Bacteria; phylum Verrucomicrobiota; class Kiritimatiellia; order UBA8416; family UBA8416; genus T3Sed10-140. Next base: position 3,384 of record SLBU01000054.1, on the reverse strand, counting down.
ATCATCTCCGGGGAATCATCCACAACCAAAGCATAGTCGCAGGCAGCAACTTCCGCCAGGGTACGCTGCTGCACCCCATTGACCGGACCATGCCCACGCTGATATTTATCCACAAACGTGATCCCGTCGTAGGGCACGTCATAGGATTGAAGCCAGGCAAGCGATACTGCCTGCGTAATCGGCGGACGGCCCGTCACAATTTCTAGCCGACATCCCGCGGCGGCCCACGCCTGCATCCCGGCAATCGCATCTGGTATGGGCGGAATCGACGCCAGCATCTCTTCATCATGAAACAGACCCATCAAATCTTCCTGCTCGCGCAGATTTAACCCGAAGGATCGGTTCAAGTCGAAAGAATGGATATCCTCAAAGTTCACCGGTTTACCATAGCGCGCCCCCGCAATGGTGGCCAGCGTCCGTGCAGATTCACACAGCACATCATCAAAATCGATATAAACCGGAATGCTCATACCTCTGGCGCCTTCGGTTGGGTCATCGCCGCCGGGCATACCCAGGCGTCGAACGATTCTGCCGTAAGCAGACCACTTGCCAGTGCCACGTCCCGCAACGTGCGCCCCTCGCGCCAGGCCTGCAACGCCAGAGCCGCTGCCTGGTCGTACCCAATGTGCGGATTCAATGCCGTTACCAGCATCAAGGACCGATTCACATGAGCCTGCACCTGCTCCCGGTTGACGGCAAGACCCGATACGCAACGCGCAGAAAACGAAACCATACCCTCCGCCAATAAATCAACGGACTGCAGAATCGCATGCGCCATCAACGGCTTATACACGTTCAATTCAAATTGCCCCTGACTGCCTGCCATGGCAATCGCGGCATCATTCCCGAATACACGGCAACAGATCATGGTGAGCATCTCGCACTGCGTCGGATTCACCTTGCCAGGCATGATCGAACTGCCCGGCTCATTCGCCGGCAAGTGTAATTCCCCTAATCCGCTCCGCGGCCCACTGCCAAGCCAGCGAATATCATTGGCAATTTTCAACAAGGCACCGGCGAGACTGCGCAGGACCCCGGAAAGCCGCACAATCGCATCATGCGCCGCTAGTCCCGCAAACAGATTCTCCTGCTGCACAAAGGGCTCCCCCGTTGAACGGGCAAGGGCCTCACAGACTTTACGACCAAAATCCGGATGCGTATTGAGGCCCGTTCCCACAGCCGTCCCCCCCACCGCCAGTTGACGTACCTCCTGCAACGCATGCTCCAGTGCCCCCGATACCTGGCGAAGCTGCGCAGCATACCCCGAAAACTCCTGTCCCAAGGTCAGCGGTGTCGCATCTTGCAGGTGCGTACGACCGATCTTGACAATGTCCCCGAAATCCACAGCCTTCTTTTCCAAAGCATCCGAAAGCATCCATAGCGAAGGCAACAACGCATTGCGCAACGCCAGCACGGTGGACACATGCATCGCCGTCGGGAAAATATCATTGGTAGACTGCCCCAGATTCACATGATCATTCGGATGCACCGGTGATTTCTGACCGCGTCGACCTCCGAGCAATTCATTTGCCCGGTTCGCCAGCACCTCGTTCATGTTCATGTTCGATTGGGTACCACTCCCGCTCTGCCATATGCGCAACGGAAAAGCCGAAAGATCGATCGTTCCATCCAGAACGTCAGCCGCTGCCTGGCTGATCGCATGGGCCACATCCTTCGCCAGCAGCCCAAGATCCGCGTTCACCACTGCGGCCGCCTGCTTCACACGCGCCAAACTGTGTACGAACCCGACCGGTAAACACTCCGTGCCCACTGCAAAATTTTCGATGGCACGTTGCGTCTGGGCACCATAGTATGCCTCCTCGGGAACCGCCACTTCTCCTAGTGCATCCTTTTCAATCCGCATGCATCCTCCTCGCTACCGGCTGCGGCAGAGCACAACCACCGCAAAAAACGTTTTCACCCTACAAATCATACACTGAAATGTCACTGCTAAACAAAGCGTGCATACATCAGCCCCGATCCACAACCTTCGTCGCAATGATGCGTGGCTATTGTCGCATTTAAACTTTTCCATTATACACGGGATGCCTCACAAGGGTGCCGGCAGCCCCCGTATATCCACTTGTTCCCGCTTATCTACCAGTGCCGCAATGCGTGGAACATACATGCGGGTTTCGAGCGGAAGGCGATCGGCAATGCCCGCAAAGTTTGTGCCCCCCGTCTGCCGCAGGGTCCGACCCACCCGGCCCTCGCCTGCATTATACGCTGCCAATGCCAACTGCCAGTCGCCAAAACGACGATGCAGAATCCGCAGATACTGCGCAGCCGCACGGGCACTCAGCAGCGCATCCACACGTTGATCCTCAGGCTCGAGCGCAAGCCCGAAACGCCCTGCCGTAGCAGGCATAAATTGGAATAAGCCCACCGCACCGGCCGGACTCTTCGCCTGCGGGTTAAAGGAAGACTCCACCTCTGCCAACCAGACCAGTACCGGGGGAATCCCCTCCCCCTGAAAAACGCGTTTCAAATCGGGCACAATCTGCCGGGCAAACGCAGAAGGCTGTTCCGGCACCCGCCGCAACCAAGCAGCGGTGTCCGCATCCCAATCCGATCGATGCACAACCGGTGGCGGAACAAGCGGTCGAACAGACGGTGCCGGGCGCGATGGCGGATCAGCAACGGGCGGAACCTCTCGTGGCACAGGTTTCCGGCTTTCCTGCACATAGCTCTCGGCCATCGCCATATACTCGATCCGCTGCCGCAGCCAATCTGCCGCAGGTGCAGAATCCGGCTGCGTCTCCAAAACACCAAGTAGCTGCTGTGCATACGGATGCAGAATCGCCAACCGCTCCCAATCCACCCCTTGCAGAGCCGCGTCAAAATATTGCCCCGTCAAGGCCCAATCGATCTCCGTCTCATGTATCAGTGCCCGCAGATGCCGCCCATCAAAGCCATCCTGCACTTCCCGTAGGGCGGCAGCCCCGGTCTGCTGGATCAAATTCCAGTCGAGCTCCCATTCCGCTCTTGCGCACGGAACCAGGGTAAGAATCCATATACCAAGAGAAACAAGCGGGTTACAACGAGCGGCGCGTAAATCATAGCCGGGCGGCGAGGGTTTTGACATCATACCCCACAATCCTATCGTAGTTCCCGCAACCACTGCATCACCACGGGAGCATCCCGGTCATTCGGTGCCAATTCCAGAAAACGCTCATAATGCCGACGCGCCTTCGCGGGCTGCTTCAAGTGCTCACCATACAAGATACCCATATTGTAATGCAGCGGTGCATCGTTCTCGCGTACCGCCAACGCCTTCAAAAACTCCCGCTCGGCACGATCGTAACGCCCCGCCGCCAGAAACAGCGAACCACTGTTATACGCTAGCAAAAAACGCTCGCGCTCATTCGCCGCTTTCTCCACCCG
>SLBU01000031.1 GCA_007126175.1 Kiritimatiellia bacterium | reverse complement strand
GCGACTGAGGAGAATGTGAAGTGATTTCCGCTCTCCATTCGCTAGTTTCGCCCACTTGGTCATTGGACATTTCTTGTTGGATATTGGGTGTTCAGACGTCCTGATCGTGGCTTATCTAAGTCCCATTCCAGCCTAGTGTGCGACGGTGAGGGTGGCACCGGCGGGCTGGCCGATGGCTTTGAGCAGCTCTCGGAACCATTCGCATTCCGGGGCAAAGGGTTTGCCGCCTTTGATTCTTTCGAAGGCAATGGCGGACAATGCGTTGGCATTGTCTTCGTCCTCTCCAACGACACCGCTCTCGCCACGCAGGGCGCAGGCTACGGCATGCTGGCAGCAGGCGCGGATGAGTTCGATGTCGTCGCCATTGGAGGCTGCGGCCCGGCTGAAATACCCACTTTTCTGGACGAGGGTTTTTTCTGCACCGATCATTTGGGCGAACTGCTGTCCGAACCATTTTCCGGGGTTGACGGCATCGAGTTTGATGTGTCCAAAGGCGTCGCGGGGGACTTCCTCGCCGGCGGCCTCCATTTCCTGGACGATTTTTTCGACGCCGGCGCCCTCGGAGAGGAAGATATTGACGCTGTCATGCTGGTCCATGATGGTTTTGAGGCGTTTGGCTTCTGCGGGGATGTCGATTTCCATTTCGGGGATGTAGACGGCATGCACGTCGCGGGCCTCTCGGGTGAGGCCGATTCCTGGGAGGAAGTGGCATTCATTGAGGTATTCGCTGTAGATGCGTGCGGTGTAGGCGGTGAGCCATCCACAGTTTCGTCCCATGACTTCATGAATGATGAGCATGCGGGGGTTGGCGCTGTGCTCGGCGACAACGTTGGCAAAGAATTGGGCCCCTTCCTCTGCGGCAGTCCAGGCTCCGAGGCTCTGGCGGATGGGGAATACGTCGTTGTCGATGGTCTTGGGCAATCCGACGACGGTGAGGGCGTAGTTGTTCTGTTTGAGGAATGCGGCTAGATCGGCGGCGGTCGTGTTGGTGTCGTCGCCTCCGATGGTGTGCAGTACATCGATGTTGTCGCGTGTCAACTGTTCGGCGGCGACGTGCAAGGGGTCCTGTCCGTCCTGGATCAGTCCGCGTTTGAGGCAGTCCTTGAGGTTGGTGAGTTTCACGCGGCTATTGCCGATGGGGCTACCGCCGAATTGGTAGAGGTGGCTGATGTTGGCGCGTGTGTCGGTATCGAGCGTGATGGATTCCCCAAGTAGCAAGCCTTTGTATCCGGAGCGATAGCAGATGATTTCGACGTCGGGGGCGGTTTCGGTGTAGGCCTCGACGAGGGCTGCAATGGCGGAGGAGAGGCATGGGGCCAGCCCGCCCGCGGTGAGAATGGCAACTTTTTTTACTGACATAATGATTCCTTGCTGTTGTTCCGCCATGCGGAGATTATTCGGTTTTGGGATGGAGCATCAGCGAAAGTAACGCGTATGCTCCTGAAATACGTATTTGTCGGTGAATCCCGATAAGTAGTCACATACTGCACGTTTTAGGCCGTCTTGTGCAAGCCGACTTTGCGCTTTTTTTCCCATGTGCTCTGGATGTTGGCAGTAGTGGTGGAAGAGGTGGCGTAGCATGGCGGTGGCAATTTCGGCTTGGTTGTTGATGGATTGGCTGAAGTATACGTTCTGATAGAGGAAGGCGCGAAAGGCATCGGCATGTTTTTGCATGGTCGGGCTAAAGGCGACGATTTGTGTGGGGGCTTGCATGGCGTCCTGCACAGATTGGGGCTGGTGGTGTTCGAGTTGGAGTAGGGAATGCTCGACAATATCCTCGATTTGCAAGTCGAGCAAGTTGCGGATGGTAATACGGATACGCTGCCCGCGGTCGAGGTTGCTGTAGCGGTCGTCTGTGCGTTCGATGGCCATTCGCCAGAGTTCCTGGGTTTCGAGGCGTTCTTCGGCCAGGATTTTGGCGAGGAGGGCATCGTCGGTATCGTGGGCATAGTAGGTGATGTCGTCGGCAATATCAGCGATCTGGGCTTCGATGGATTGCCTGGGGCCGATGGGCAATCCGTCCAGGCTGGCGTCGGGCTTGGCGGCTTCATGTTTCATGAGACCGGCGCGTACCTCCCAAGAGAGGTTGAGGCCGGGGAAGTCGGGGTATTGGATGTCGAGGATATCGACCCAGCGCAGGCTTTGTAGATTGTGATCGAACCCTCCGGCATCAAGCATCAGGGCATTGAGTTCGTTTTCGCCCGCATGGCCGAACGGGGAATGGCCAATGTCGTGTGCCAGGGCAATCGATTCGGTCAAGTCCTCGTTGACCTTGAAGATGCGTGCGAGGGTGCGTGCGACGGCGGCCACCTCGACGCTATGCGTGAGGCGGGTGCGGTAATGGTCGCACGAGCTGCGGGTAAATACTTGTGTTTTGTATTCGAGGCGCCTAAAGCAGCGGCTGTGAATGATACGGTCGCGGTCGCGCTGGAAGCGGCAGCGTGTGGGGTGCTCGGGTTCGGGATATTTTCGCCCGGCGGAAGCACTGCTGCGGCTGGCAAAAGGGGCGAGAAGTATGGTTTCGCGCTGGTTGAGTGAATCGCGGATGGTGTGTGTGTTCATTGGAGAAGTATAAGTGCGGGGGCTGGTTCCGTCAATCGCGCTTCGATGGCGGTATCATCGAAGTTTTCGTATTGGAGCATGTTGATGGGGCTGACTGCGTGGGCATGGGGAAAGAGGGTGCTGCTGCCCGCGATACCACGGACGGTAGCGGGGGAGCCGGGAGCCGCCTGCGCAATGGCAATGACGTCGAGCCCGGGAATGTTGAGTTCCTGGTTCATGCGGTTGAACCAGGCACCATCCGGCATCTGATCGAAGAGCAGGGTGAACCCGTTGTAGCCATGTGTGCGTGCGAGAATGAGGATGTCTTCCGCCAAAATGTTGGCACCGCGCTGGACACGCACAAGCGGGCTGAGGCGGAGGCGGTAGTAGCGCGCAAAGATTCTGTAGAAGTCGTCTTCCGGGTGAATGGTGCTATGCCATTTGCCGTCGGCATCTATGCGAAACCATTCGGGACTCAGATCGGAGATGTTCGGGAGAACCTGATGCATGCGTTCCAGCAAGTCGTTTTGCGAATCATCCGGTGGTTCGGCGGGTACGATGGCTGCGCGGAAGGGCAGGGGACCGCTTACAATGCTTCGTACGCTGATGCTGGCGTCACCGCGGGCGGGTGTATTCATGGTGAAGGCTGTCCAGCCAAACCCGAAATCTTCAGGGAGTTCCAAAGGTGCCTCGATCATTGCTTTGCCGTCGACATAGGCAATCGCCCCATTTCCCTTCGCTTCGAGTCGCAAGGTTACACCATTTGCAGGGAGCGTCCAGGGGACAAAATGGTTTTGGAGGACTTCGTATTGTGGGCCGCCCCAGATTTGCAGGTGCAGTCGCTGTTGGGTGTGTTCGAAGCCGAGTCGGATCAATTGGCGTTGGGCTTTGCGGGCATAGATCCAGAAGCCGCCTTGTGCGTCAGCGAGATCAACCTCGATAAAGCTATCGCGCCAGCGCTCTGCGCGTCGTACGCGTGCCTCAGCCTGGGTTCTTGTGGGGGTGGCCTGGAGGGTCAGGATTTGATTGGTCAGGCTGCCGCTCAACCCGTCGAGTTGCCAATGCTCGGAGAGGCCGGATACAATCGTGAAGTCCTCATGCACAGTGGTGGTGCGAGGTGCGAGCCGTTGCATTGTTTCCTGTAGGGCGGTATCCTCGATCTGTTCCTGATTCTGTTGGAGAAAGGCGACGAGGAGGTAAGCGTGCTGCAAGGTTAAGAGGTCGTGATCCTGGATGGCCTGCATGAGCCTGCGGCGTCCGTCGTTCCCCTCGCTCAAGGCGATGATTTCTTGTATGGCTTGCAGCCTGTCGTCATCCTGCTCGGCTACGCGCAAGGCAAATAAGGTGGCCTCGAAGTTTTGGGGATCCGTTTCGCGAACATGGTCGATGCGCTCGAGAGCTTCGGCACGGCGATTGTCTCGCAGGAGCCAATCGGCCTGTGCCAAGAGGATTTCGGTGTTCTGGGGGAAGAGCCGGGCATATATATTCAAGAGGCTCCTTGCGCTGGCACGGCTGCCGGTTTCGGTAAGCAAGCGTGCCAATTGAATGGCCAAGGGGATGTTTTCGGGTGCCAGATCGAGACTTTGGCGGTAAAAGCCGACGGCTTCATCGTGATACCCGAGATTGACGAGTGCATCGCCGATCCGTTTCAGTGGTTCGGGAGAGGAGGGGCTGAGTTCATGCCAGCGGGAGAAGTGTGCAATCGCGCTTTCGAAAGCCCCGCGGCTGAAGGCGTGTTCCGCTTCCGTAGTGATGCGTCTAATTTGTTCCTGTAGGCTTCCCTCTGGCAGGGGTTCTTGCAGCGGCAGTTGGAAAGACTGCGGTAGGTTTTGTATGGTTTCGCGGCTGGGTTGGGTAAGTGCGCGCTCTTGGATCGTGCGATTGGTAAGTCCGGATATGTTGGCACTGGTGCCTGGTGCGCCCGTCACGATTTCCACGGTGGGGACGACGGCCAGTATGGCATTCACTGCCGTCAGGCGTTCGAGCATGCGCGGTAGGCGAACGAGCAGGGATTTTCCGGATCCGCTGAGCAGGCGACTGACTTGTTGCAGCCAGTTGTCGAGCGCCGGGACGGTTAATTCCGTGTGGTCGGCAAAGCTGACATACAAGCCATCGCTGCGCTGTTCGGAGATGGCGCGCATTAACAAATCCGGTGTCCACACGCGCAGTTCCTGGTCTGTTGCAATGTTGAGTTTGGGTGTGAGTCTCAAGTGATACACGTTAGCGAGTTTACGGAATAGGTCCAGATCGTGGATGTAGGTATCCTGTGAACCAGGGAGTTGGAGGGGGGGGCTGATATCGGTTAGCATCGTGCCGTTACGATGGATCTGATCCACGACAAAGGGGTGATATTGGTTGTCCAGATTCCAGGAGGCGAGCATGGCATGGGGCCTTTGGAGGGTGACCTCACGAATGTTCAGGAATGCATCCTGTTGTGTGGCGTGCATGGCGATGCCGAGGCGTCCTTGCGATAGAGAGGCAGGCAGGGATACGGCCCGTTGAAAGATGCTGCTGCCATCTACATGTACATCGATGCTATTGCGACGCAGGAAAATTTCAATATTGTGTGGATGATCTGCGAGCAGTGTGGCATGTGCCTGGGCAATGATATCCATGACGTTATCAGTGGTGCCGGTTTTGTGATAGAGAGAGACTTGTCCGTTGGGAGCAAACCAGATTTGCAGTCCCGTTTGTTCGTTGGCTTTTGTCATGAGATGGAAACGCAACGCTGCGCCGCCGAGTCGTACCTGGAATGCGGCATGGACGTCGCGCAGTTGGTCGCTGCCGCCGAGCCAGATGCGGGCATCGTTTGCTTCGCCAGCGGTGTGCAAGGTCAAGCCTTGGGCATCGGTTTTTACGGTTCCGCGGTCGATGGACCATCCGCCAGCGATTGTGTTGGCCGATGCTTCCTCAACGGTCTCGATGTTAATGCTGGCTTGCTGGATGGTGTCCAGCATCTGTTGCCCGGGCCAGTCCGGATTGACCGGTAGCAGGTTGAGGCTTCCGGGCGGGGTGTAGGCGGTGTTACGCGCGAGCGGTCCGATGATAAAAGCCAGATCATAGAAAGCGGTTACGGCCATGGCGTTGATGCGTGCGGCGGGGTCATCCGCAGGGGCATACTGCCCGGCATTGCCATCGGGGAATACATAGGCGATGGGGTGCAGGTCGAGTCGTTGTTGGGCGAGTGTTGCGGCCGTTTCATGATCGCTGAGGATCCGCTCGGCAAATGCCTCCATGGATTCGTGGCGGTTTGCGTCAGGGAGCCATTCTCGCGCGGTGAGGTGGGGTCGCGTTGTGCCATCTGGTGCCACGGGGACGGTGGCATGGCCGAGGTGCCCTTTGCTCGCGATTTCCCAGCGCCCGGATTTGCGCAGGGCGTGTAAATCGCGCCAGCTTGTTGCTGCGTTACTGCTTTCCAAGGTGTCCGTGGCTGTGACAACCATGCCGCCCCAGCGGGCACGGCGTGTAACCGAATCCAGCGTGCGTACGAGTTCTGCATCTTCCGCGTCGACCCCGAGCAGGAGTGCCCGGCGTGGGAGTGGGGTTCCGTCATGCAGCAAGCGCTTGATGTCGGTGAGGCGCACGGGTTGGTAGCCGTTCGCGATGAGGACGTCAATTTGTGCCGCAATGCGTTCGCTGTCGATGGGGCGTGTTTCGCTAAGGGCCCGTGATGGGCGCTGGTAAAAAATGGCAACGAATTCGCGACTGTCGAATGGGCCGGTCGCCCCCCGCAAGCTTAGGTGGTTACGCGTGACGGTCGTTATGGGGCCATATCCTGCCACGATAAAACTGACTATGGCGATGAGCCAAAGAGCGGGTTTTGTCAGGCGGGGCAGGCCGTGTAATCGGTTGTGAAGATGGGACTGAACTTTCGTGGCGTTCTTTATATTGTTACTCATATCTTTTGTCGACCTCATCATTCTGTGTGGTACTCAACAGTCTGTGCAATTTGATGTACAGACTACCTGTGCATAATCGTTGCTTGATCGTAGAGGATCAAAGCCTTGATTACAAAGATTTTGTTGCTATGTAAACACTTTTAGTGAAAGTGGGATTTGGCTTGATCTGGTGAGGAAAGCATGGCAGGTTGTCGTGTTTTGAGAGCGTTCCATGTGTGTTGCATGGAGGGCGGCCTATCACGATTGCGCGAAGAATGACAGCTTCCGTCATTGCGCTGTGTATGCTGTTGCTACTCTCTACATGGTACCGGGAGCATGACAGGAGGGACTGAGGTATGGCTCGTAATAGTAGCCGCAAGGCTAAGGGTAAGATTGTGCGTCGACTGGGAGTGAATGTATATGGGAATCCGAAATTCACGCGATTATTAGAGAAACGCCCCAATGCCCCTGGCATGCATGTGCGTCGTAAGGGCCGTTTATCGGACTATGGCGTCCAGTTGGTAGAGAAGCAAAAGCTTCGTTTTCATTATGGTTTGAGCGAGCATCAGTTTCGGTCGGTATTTGTGAAGGCGAAGCATATGCCTGGTATCACGGGCGACAATATGCTGATTTTGCTGGAGCGTCGTTTGGACAATGTGGTGTATCAGTTGGGGCTGGCGGCAACGCGTGCCCAGGCGCGGCAGGTAGCCCGGCATGGACATTTAAAGATCAATGGACGTAAAGCGTCGACGCCGTCGCAGCTCGTAAGCGCGGGGGACAAGATTTCGGTGAAGGATCGGGAGTCGAGTCGCCGGATGCTGCATGAGGCGCTGGAAGCGAATCATCGCCCGTTGCCAGGTTGGCTGGCGGTTGACGAAAAGGCGCTGGAAGCGTTGGTAACCCGTTTGCCGGAACGTTCCGAGATCGAAACGATCGCGGATGAGCAGTTGATCGTAGAGTTTTACTCGAAGTAATTTTTTTGCGGAGAGCGTATTCGAAGCGGATGGTCCTTGGTGGGCCTTCCGCTTTTTTTTTGTGTCTTTCCCGGCCAGTGTATTTTTTGTTGGCTGCCTGTTTCCATGATTGCGGAAGGTGGGGTAAGCGTGCTAGGGTGCTATTTTCTACGAATCCCAACCTGATTATTTGGTGTAGCGAGGCATTTTATGGATACAGTTGTAGAGGAATCTGATGCGCCCAAGGAATTTTGCGGGTTATGTGGTGTGTATGGTGTGTCGGATGTGGGTACGACGCTGTACCAAGGGTTGTTCACGCTGCAGCATCGTGGTCAGGAAGGTGCCGGGATTGCCACCGCCGATGGGCGTGAGGTGTATTCGGTACGTGGGCAGGGTTTGGTGAACGAGGTTTTCGGGCAGCAGGACTGGTCTGAATTACCGGGGCATCTGGGTATCGGCCATGTGCGCTATTCGACGACGGGTTCGACGCGCATTCAGAATGTGCAACCCCTGGTAGCGGAGTGTGTGGATGGGAACTGGGCGGTGGCACACAATGGGAATCTGGTGAATGCCGAAAGGCTGCGTCGGATGTATCAGGAAGCTGGCGCGATTTTCCAGACTGGGACGGACAGCGAGGTGCTGATTCATTTGTTGGCAGATCCGATGTATCGTACTCGTCCACGGCGTGTTGCCCGTGCACTGGCCGAACTGGATGGTGCTTTTTGTTTTCTGCTGATGACCCGTAACTGTATGTTAGCCGCCCGTGATCGCTATGGGTTCCGCCCGTTGTCGGTTGGGCGCCTGGGCGATGGCTACGTGGTTGCCAGTGAGACTTGTGCCTTGGAGCAAGTCGGTGCGACGTACCTACGTGACGTCGAGCCGGGTGAATTACTGATTTTTGATGAGAGCGGCATGCACAGTACCTTTTTTGCGGAGGGGATCGAGCGCAAGCCGGCGAGCTGCATATTTGAAATGGTTTATTTTGCGCGTCCGGACAGCAAGGTATTCGGCAAGAATGTGCATGAGGTTCGGGTGCAGTATGGTCGCCAGTTGGCGAAGGAGCATCCGGTTGCGGCGGATGTGGTGATATCGGTTCCTGACAGCGGTAATTCAGCGGCACTAGGGTATTCGATGGAAAGCAAGATTCCGCTTGAGCACGGCTTTATCCGCAATCATTACGTGGGTCGGACGTTTATTATGCCACAACAGAGTGACCGGGTGCGCAGTGTGGATCTAAAGCTGGCGGTGTTGCGTGAGGTCGTGCAGGGTAAGCGCGTGATCGTGGTGGACGATTCGGTGGTGCGTGGGACGACGGCGCGCCGGCGTGTGCAGCGCTTGCGTGAAGCGGGGGCCTCCGAGGTACACATGCGGGTGTCGTGCCCGCCGATCAAGCATCCTTGTTT
>SLBU01000123.1 GCA_007126175.1 Kiritimatiellia bacterium | reverse complement strand
CGCTAGCGCAATATGCGAGGCTGTGAGGGAAGCGAAACACGTAGAAAGGTCTTTGGTCGATGAAACTGATTATTCAGATTCCTTGTTTTAACGAGGAGAAAACACTAGCAGTGACTGTGGCGGATTTACCGACGCAACTGCCAGGTATTGATGTAATCGAATATCTGGTGATTGATGATGGTAGCCGGGATCGTACACGGGATGTGGCGAGGCAATGCGGCGTGCATCACATCGTGGGGTTTCGGCAGAATCGGGGTTTAGCAAGGGGGTTCATGCTGGGATTGCAGGCTGCACTTGAACGCGGGGCGGATATTATCGTTAACACGGATGCCGATAACCAGTATTGTGGGGAAGATATTTCCAAGCTGGTTGCCCCGATTGTGGCGGGTGAAGCAGATATTGTTGTCGGCGATCGTCAAACCCAGAGTATCGAGCACTTTTCCGGGTTTAAGAAGTTTTTACAGAAGCATGGCAGTTTCTGGGTTGGTAAATTCGCAGGGCTTGATGTGCCGGATGCAACCAGCGGGTTTCGTGCGATATCGCGCGAGGCGGCCATGGATCTTAATGTGGTTAGTGACTTTTCTTACACGCTGGAAACGCTGATTCAGTCTGGCCAGAAGCGCTTGGCGGTCAAGTGTGTTCCGATTCGGACGAATGATAAGTTGCGGGAATCGCGGTTGTTTAAGTCGATGTTCTCGTTTGTGCGCAAATCTGGCTCCACGATGGTGCGGGTCTATACAACGCATGAACCCTTGAAGGTGTTTTTTTCGCTGGCCGTTTTGCCTTTGCTTGGGTCGATGATCTTGTTTGGGCGCTTCTTGCTGCATTACGTACGCTTCGGGCATGCCGGGTTGATTCAGTCACTGATTTTGGGGACGGTATTGTTTCTCGTGAGTGCGTTTTTGATGACGATTGGTTTGCTTGCCGACATGATTAATGCAAATCGTCGGTTATTGGAGCAGGTTTTGAAGTTTGAGAAAATGCATATGTATGGTTTGAAACCGAAAGATAACGCTAAAGCGATGAAAGAGTGATGTTGCAGCTTGTTGGATGCAAATGTTGACAACGTTCATATAGAAGAGGGGTGCTATGAAACTTTCGATTGTGATACCGGTTTTTAATGAAGCTGCGACATTGGACGAAATCCTGAAGCAGGTGACAGCGGTCGAGACAGGTTTGGAAACGGAAATTGTTCTTGTCGATGATTGTTCTCGTGATGGCTCGCGGGATAAGCTCGAAGCAATGAAGACAAAGCACCCTGAATGGAAATTTGTCTTCCATGCGTACAATCGAGGCAAGGGGGCTGCATTGCGAAGTGGGTTTGCTGTGGCCACCGGCGATATCATATTGATTCAGGATGCTGATTTGGAGTATGACCCCAGTGAGTATCCGTGTTTGTTAGCTCCCATTCTCTCTGGTCATGCGGATGCGGTATATGGCTCTCGTTTTATTGGAGGAGGGCCGCACCGTGTTGTGTTTTTCTGGCATTATGTTGGGAATCGCTTTTTGACTTTGATGTCGAATATGATGACGGATCTAAACCTTACGGACATGGAAGTCTGCTACAAGGTATTCCGGCGGGAAGTGCTTGATAGCATTACGCTTTGCGAGGAGCGGTTCGGATTCGAGGTCGAGGTTACTGCGAAAATATCGCGGGGCAAGCGGTGGCGTATTTATGAGGTTCCGATTGCCTATTACGGGCGTAGCTATTCGGAGGGTAAGAAAATCACTTGGAAAGATGGGATGCGAGCGATGTGGTGTATCTTTAAATATCGATTCGCCTCCGTGAAGTAGAATCGCGTTTTGGTTGCGGAAGTGCGGTTGGCGGACGGGGAGGTTGCGGTGGTCTGGGATTGCGCGTATGTGTTGAGTCCCAAGGATGCCGCGGCTCCGCTGCTGCGAGATGCAGAGGTCTTTGTATGAAGATTTGGGTGACGGGTGCAGCCGGGATGCTGGGGTCGGAAGTTGTCGTAGCGTTGCAGGACGCGAATCTCTCGGTTGCGGCCTCGGATCGCGAAGTGGATATAACCGATGCTGGCGCCATTTCCTGCTATCTCGATCAAAAGGGGCATCCGGACTGGATTGTCAATTGCGCCGCCTGGACGGCCGTCGATCAAGCCGAGACCCATGAGGCGGCGGCATTTGCGCTCAATGCGGAAGGGCCCGCCTTGTTGGCGGATGCAGCCAAGCGTTGTGATGCGCGAATGATTCATCTTTCGACCGATTATGTGTTCAACGGTAAGGCCAAGGAACCCTATTTGCCTGATTCGCCTGTGGCCCCGTGCAGCGTATATGGAAAAAGTAAGTTGGCGGGGGAGGTTGCAGTTCGTGAGGGGTTGGCTGCACATGTTATTATTCGCACCGCCTGGCTGTATGGCCGCAATGGCCCCAATTTTGTTGCAACCATGCTGCGGTTGATGCGCGAGCGTGACGAGATCGGGGTTGTGGCCGATCAGCATGGGGCTCCTACATACGCGGCTGATCTGGCGGCCGGTATTTGTCGCGTCGTCCTGGCCCCTTCTGCTTTGGCGGGGACGTGGCACTATACCAATCGAGGCCAGACAACCTGGTTTGCGTTTGCACAGGCCATTCAGGAGATGGGGATCGATGCCGGCCTGTTGGACTACAAATGTCGGATTCAACCACTCGCAACTTCGCAATATCCGACCTCGGCGGCCAGGCCGATGTATTCCGTCCTTGATACGACTTCCTTTGAGAAAGATTGGGACATATCCATTCCACATTGGCGCGATAGTCTGAACGTATACATGCAAGCAATAAGGGGAAAATATGAAGTCTAGAAGAAAATTCAACTGTATTCTGGTAACGGGGGGGAGCGGTTTCATCGGGAGTAATTTTATCCGCTACCTTTTGGACGAGAACCTTGTGGCAACGCACGGTTTTGATGGTCGTATTATGAATCTTGATGCACTGACGTATGCCGGGAACCCGGCAAATCTCGCTGATGTCGAGAAGCAAGCTGGTGCACGGTATCGTTTTGTGCATGGTTCCATTTGTGATAGCGCTCTGTTGGATCGTCTCTTCCGGGAAGAGCCGATTGATGCGGTAGTCCATTTTGCTGCGGAAAGCCATGTAGACCGTTCCATTCATGGCCCGGCTGCCTTTGTGCAGACCAATGTGGTCGGAACACTGGCCTTGCTTGAGGCTGTGCGCAGCGCATGGACGTCTGCGGCAGGGGCATTTCGTGAGGAGGTTCTCTTTCATCATGTTTCCACCGATGAAGTATACGGTTCGCTGGGTGCCGAAGGTTTTTTCCGCGAAGATACGTCGTATGATCCGCGTAGTCCCTACAGCGCCAGCAAGGCTTCGTCCGATCATTTGGTGAGCGCGTATCATCATACGTATGGCATGCCGTATACGTTGACGAATTGCAGCAATAACTATGGTCCATTTCAGTTTCCCGAAAAATTGATTCCTGTGGTGATTTTGAATATATTGGATCAGAAGCCGTTGCCTGTTTACGGGGATGGCAGCAACATACGTGATTGGTTGTATGTTGAGGATCACAATAGGGCCGTCTGGGAGGTTATGTGCAGGGGCACAAATGGTCGTTCCTACAATATAGGAGGGGACAATGAATGGCAGAATCTCCGCTTGGTTGAAACGCTCTGTGATATTTGTGCTGATGAGCTTGATCGCAAGGTCGAAGACGTGCGCGGTCTCATCACCTTTGTGAAGGATCGTCCGGGGCACGATAGGCGCTATGCCATTGACTGTACCAGGCTGAAGGATGAATTAGGCTGGCGTCAGACGGTCGATTTCACAGAAGGTCTTCGTCGTACAGTGCGCTGGTACATCGATAATCTCGGGTGGGTGGACAATGTGCGCACAGGTGCCTATCGCGACTGGATCGAGCAGAATTACAGTGACAGGTGATACTTGTAAGGAGAAGATCATGCCAGAGAAGGTAAACGTTGCTTAGTCCCGATCCGCCCGAGGCGCAATTACAGTTCGACAAACAGTACAATCTGAGGTTTCCCTTGTTGTCTGATCCGCAACATAGGACAGCTTCGACCTATGGGGCGTGGGGTGAGAAGCCGCTGGCGGGAAACCAGATTACCGGTCTCGTACGTTCGATTCTAGGCAAGAAAAAGATGGGAATCCTTCGCTCGGCTTTTCTCATTGACGAGGGCTGAAGTCAGTGTAGGGTACGAAGTTGTTCCGTAATGCCGTGCATTACGGAAGCGCTCAATTTGCAACCAGGAGGAATCATGTGTGGAATCGTGGGTTTCACCGGTCAGCGTGCTGCATCCGGCATCTTACTGGCAGGTTTACGTAAGCTGGAGTATCGTGGCTATGATTCGGCCGGCATCGCTTTGGATGCAGGCAACGGTGGGTCGCTTTCGGTTCTGCGGCGTCCCGGGCAGATCGCCTTTCTAGAGGATGCGATGGATCTTCCCGATAGTAACATGCCCCAATCTGCAACCTGTGGCATTGGGCATACGCGCTGGGCAACGCATGGCCCACCCACCGAACAGAATGCACATCCCCACACGAGTCAAAATGGTTTATTCGCGATCGTGCACAATGGTATTATCGAGAATTATGCACAGATCAGAAGTATACTCTCTGCGAAAGGATATGTTTTTCGCAGCGATACGGACAGCGAAGTGATTGCCCATCTGATTGAAGATGCCTACAAGGGGGATTTTGAAGAAGCGGTTTCGATGATGCTCGAACAGGTGCAAGGCACCTACGGGATTCTGGCGCTCTCGTCCTTGCACCCCGGCACCCTTATTGCGGTGCGGAAAGGAAGTCCGATTACTGTCGGTATTTGCCGGAATGAAACGTTGATCGCATCGGATGTAAGCGCAATCATCGGGCATACGGACCAAGTCATCTTCCTCGATGACGACGATATTCTGGTCGCAACGCCAGAGGATTTTCATATTACGGCCTGGAAGACGGGCCCGGTCTCGCGTCCAACAACCACGGTGGACTGGGAACCGGGCGCGATTGAAAAGGGTGGGCATCCGCACTTCATGCTCAAGGAAATCTATGAGCAACCGGAAGCGATTGAGAACACGCTGCGTGGCCGCTTGATTGAGGCGGACGGCACCAGCAAGCTTGCGGGGATGCAGATGGATGCCCGGGAGCTTGCAAACATTGATCGTTTTTGCATTGCCGCCTGTGGAACGTCCTATTATGCCGGGCTCGTGGGAAAGCTCTATCTCGAGGCATTTGCGGATCTGCCTGTTGATGTCCAGCAGGCAGCCGAGTTTCGCGACCGCAACCCGATCATCCAACGTAATACGTGTATGCTCGCAATCAGTCAGTCGGGCGAGACAGCCGACACGCTGGCGGCACTGCGCGAGGCGGCACGCAAGGGGGCTACCACCTTGGGAATTTGTAACGTTGTAGGATCCACCATTGCACGGGAAGCCGGACGTGGGGTGTATCTGCATGCCGGCCCCGAAATCGGGGTCGCTTCAACGAAGGCCTTTAGTTGCCAGGTTACCGTGCTGGCGATGTTGGCGATCCTGCTCGGACGCGGTCGCAGGTTAGGCCGCGAGGCCGGCCAGACCATGGTCAAGCAACTGGCCGATTTGCCCGACATTTGCCGCCGTGTCATTGACGCATCTGACACGATTCGCCGGGTGGCCGCGCGCTATACCGAAATGCACAGTTGTTTCTATCTGGGGCGGGGGTACATGTTCCCCGTAGCACTTGAGGGCGCACTCAAGCTCAAGGAGATTTCCTATATTCATGCGGAGGGTTATCATGCGGCCGAGCTCAAGCATGGACCGATTGCATTGCTCGACAAGAGCGTGCCGGTTGTTGCGCTTGCGCCAGATACACCCGGTGTGGAAAAGACGTTGGCAAATATGCAGGAGTGCCGCGCCCGTAGCGCACCGGTGCTCGCAGTTGTGACCGCCGGCCGCCGCCACGGCGCGGATTGTGCCGATGACTGGATCGAAATTCCACCTTGCCCCGCTTTTTTGACGCCAATTCCGGCCACGATCGCCATGCAATTGCTGGCCTACCATATTGCTGACTTGCGCGGCTGCCCGATCGACAAGCCCCGTAATCTTGCAAAATCTGTTACCGTGGAGTGATCACGAAAGACGAGCCACCTTCGCTCTGCGAGCTACGGCGGACAAGAAACGGAAAATCGAGAGTCGAAATGATGTGTTATCGAGAGTTTACCGAACGCGGTGTGATCCTGCATCAGCCGCAAACACTGGCGCTGGATGTGCGTCCTGAACAGATTGCACCTGGCGTTGAAATCTTTCCGGGCTGCCGTATCAGCGGCGCGACGGCGAGCATCGGGCCTGATTGCCGGATTGGCAGTGAGGGCCCCGTTACCATCGTCGACTGCCAATTGGGCAGCGCAGTGTCTTTTGCGAGCGGCTTTGCGCAGGAAGCAACCATGCTGGATGGTGTAACGATTGGCGCGAATGCCCATATCCGCCCTGGCACGTTACTTGAAGAGCAGGCGACGCTCGCACACTGCGTGGGTTTGAAGCAGACGCTGCTACTGCCATTTGTCACGCTGGGGAGTTTGATTAATTTTTGCGACTGCCTGATAGCCGGTGGGACCAGTCGATCCCATCATAGCGAGGTGGGGTCGTCCTTCGTGCATTTTAACTTTTCGCCGCGGCAGGATAAGGCTACCCCTTCGCTGTTTGGCGATGTCCCCAGTGGCGTGCTACTCGATCAGGCACCCATCTTTCTCGGGGGACAGGGTGGGGTTGTGGGCCCCCTACGGATGGCGTACGGCACCATCCAGGCGGCAGGCTCCATCTGTCGTAAAGATGTGCTCTCGCCCAATACGTTGATCCATCCAGATCCCCCAACAATGCCTCCCTTGGCAACTTTCAACCCTGGCCGATTTGGCAACATTGCTCGGATGGTCAATAATAATTGTGTCTACATTGGGAACCTACACGCGTTAGCGGCTTGGTACCAGGCTGTGCGGCAGAAGACTTCTCCCGATGATGCGCATGGACAAGCCTGCTGGCGCGGCGCGTACGAACGACTCCAGCAAATGTTGACAGAACGGGTACGGCAACTGGCGAAACTTGCCGATCGACTGGCTTCGTCTCCAGATACGCACCCCTCGCATATGGCGCTGGTGAAGCTAATGGCAGAGCATGATTTTTCTTTTTGCGGCACACATGGCGGGCCACCGGCCGTTCTGATGCATCATATTGCCGCCGCCCAACATCCTTCTCATATTGCCTGCGTGCAGGCCATGCCCGCTACTGTCAAAACGGCTGTGCGTAATTGGCTCCAGGCAATTGTCGATAAACAACAAGAAAAATGGGAGCAATTCGTTAATGGGTAAGTTATTTGGAACCGACGGGATTCGCGGCATAGCCAATGTGTATCCTATGACTGTGGAGATGGGGGTCGCCATTGGGCGCGCCATTGGTTTTATCGCAAAAAAGCATGATAAGCGGCATCGGATCGTAATTGGGAAAGACACTCGCCTGAGCGGCTACATGCTTGAAAATGCAATTACGGCGGGCATCTGCTCGATGGGGGTGGATGTGTTCCTGTTGGGGCCGGTGCCGACACCGGCCACCGCCTACATAACCCAGAACATGCGGGCCGATGCCGGCATTGTCATTTCGGCCTCGCATAATCCATATGACGATAATGGTATTAAGATATTTACGCGTGATGGGTACAAGCTGTCCTTCAAGCTAGAGGATGAGATCGAAGAAATCATCTCCTCGGGGCGGATTAATGATATTCGTCCCGTAGCGCAGGAAGTCGGGCGCGCCAAACGTATTGACGATGCCATTGGACGCTACATCGTGTTCTGCAAACAGAGCTTGCCGGCAGACATGGCGTTTGATGGATTGCGTGTGGTGCTCGACTGTTCTAATGGGGCTACCTACAAGATTGCCCCAATCATTTTTCGCGAACTGGGGGCCGAGGTTATTGCGCTGCACAATACGCCCGATGGTATGAATATTAACCGGAATTGTGGATCCCAGCATATTGAAGATCTCCGGCAAAGCGTAGTGCAAAACCGAGCGGATATCGGACTCGCTTTTGATGGCGACGGCGATCGACTGATCGCCTGCGATGAACAGGGCCGGGAAATTGATGGTGATGCGATCATGGCCATATGTGCGCAGTCCATGCAGGCTGCCGGAACACTGGCCAACAACCGCGTCATCATTACCCCCATGAGTAACTTTGGCTTACGGCTGGCCTTTGATAAGATGGGCATCAGTTACGAGGAAGCCGATGTGGGGGACCGCAATGTGCTGGCCACGATGCAGCAGCGCGGTGCTACACTCGGGGGCGAACAGTCCGGGCACATCATTTTTCTCAATCATCATACCACGGGAGATGGTATTATGTCGGCTTTGCAGTTGCTGGCAATCGTGCAAAATCGCCAGGTGCCCCTTTCTGAGATTGCCGCGGTATTTCACCCAGCCCCCCAGAAACTCGTCAATATTACGGTTCCCGCCAAACCACCACTTGAATCGATTCCTGCGATTCAGGAGGCCGAGGCGCGCGCCCGTCAAGAACTTGGCAACAAGGGGCGCACCCTGATTCGCTATTCCGGGACGCAGAGCATGTGCCGAGTGATGGTCGAGGGCCCCGAGCAGGAGATGGTGGATCGCATTACCAGTACGCTTGTCGGTGTTGTTACACAGGCGCTCTGCTAGCAGATTCATTATGCGGTGATGGTGCTCGGGAGAGGACTCGAACCTCCACGGGCAATAATGCCCACCAGCCCCTCAAGCTGGCGTGTCTGCCATTTCACCACCCGAGCATCGGCATGACTGTCAATGTGACAATCTGGT
>SLBU01000091.1 GCA_007126175.1 Kiritimatiellia bacterium | reverse complement strand
CAGGTGAGTATTTTGCGGGTGGTGGCGGCGGTGTAGATGGAGCTACAAACAGTGGTGCTGGTGGAAGCGGTATCGTGGTGCTGCGGTATCAGATGGGCGGCGGCACGATGTTCATGATCTTTTAATCCCCTTTGAATTGGACCTCGACGACGATTTACTGCCATTCGGCCAAATTTAGAATCTTCCGTATGAAGATGATAAAAAAGCGTGTATGCTTGTGTTAAACGTTTATGAGTAGTTGCTTAGCGATGCGGTAGGTTTCGGGATCAACCTTCGCGGAAAGCTTCCGCCTTTGCTGCGGACAAGATCGGCTGACAAGAAACCTGCTGCGGCCTTGGGTCGCGGATGAAATCTGCATTAGGGAAGCCGTAGCTTCTTTAACCCTTCATGATGGAAAACATGATTTTCGTCCTACCAGATACTATTTTATCAACAGGATCTGTTCGGATAGTTCTTGTTTTGAGGCGGGGGTGCGGGTTGAGATGTAAATGGCAACCTCTTCCTCCTCACCGGTCAGCGGTACACTGAATTCCCAGGGGAACTTGCTGACGGTATACTCCTGCCACTCGTCACCCGCTTGGTAGTGGAATGTCACTTCTTCCATTTCGCTGATATTCTCGAAATCTCCGGCCAGATATGCATACAGCCAGGTCTTTTCGCCAAAATTCAGCACCATGCCGGTCAGGGTTCCGAGATACATGCCTTGAATGGTGCCGATGGGAGATTCCGCCATGGCAAACCCTTGCTGCCATGGAACCGTTTCAGTGGCCAGAATCGTGTCGCGGAACCGCGGTGCGGCCGCCAAGCCGTCGACGGCCACCGCGGTAATTCCCTTGGGCGAGAGCGTAACACGGATTTTGCCGTCGTTGAGTTCGCCGGCAGGTGCGATCTCGTTATCCTTCCAGATGCGCACCGGATAGGATCGGGCTGCAGCTTCGGATACGACATCCGCATTGACCTGCACCTCGACTTCGATTGCGCGGTCCGACTGGTTTTTCAGTACCGCGTAAAAGTTTCCATTGCCGGACGCGGTGACGTAGTTCGCCTGCACATTGTCGATTTTCAGTACGCCGCGTGGCATCCATAGCCAGACATCCTGATCACCGTAGAAGTGTCCCGGGCGGTCTCCATAGGCTTTGCCGTAGAGGTAGGCGTAGCCTTCGACATAACGGGAAGGGAAGTCGACGGCTCCGTTTGAGCGATCGAACGCATCCGAAACGAGGTAATCCAGCACCATCGGGATATGCACCCAGACATGGTTGTAGTGCATCGAGTTGCTGGTCAGTTCATGGTGAGCCCGTAAGGGAAAGTTCGGTTTTTCAGAAACCGTGGTGTATTCCATATTCATGTGATAGCCCGGGAAGTTGCTATAACGTCCGACCATTGCGGAACGGGCGATGTCCCGCAAGAACGCATCACCGGAATGCTGGGCAATCCGCAGGAAGTAGGGGGCATAGGTCGTCAGGAAGATGCCGCGGTGCCCACCGCCGGCCGTACCCAGACCTTCCGCGATCAGACCCATTTCCGAAACGCGCCAGGCCGGAACGGTTTCCTCGGGGATCCGGATCGGATCGCCGCGCCGGTAGAGTGGGGCGCGCCCGCCGCGGTTGACCACAACATCTTCATCTGGGATGCGCGGGTAAAACCACATGATAGAGGCATATTCGCGGGCACCGTGAACGGCAGCATCCAGGAACCTTTGTTCCTTTGTCAGCTCGTACAGCTCGAAGAGCTGCGGCCAGCGCGGCAGGATGTAGTCCCAGAAGGTACTGGTAGCAGCCTCGGAAAAATCGGAAGGCGGGTTTTTAATGCGCTGTTCGATATAGACATCGGCCTTGCGGACGGCCTCTTCGAGATACTGCTTTTCACCGGTCGCCCTGTAGAGGGAGAGATCCCTTTTCCATGTGCCGCCTTCTACGACCGTGGTCATGTTCAAAACGCGGTCTTCTCCGTACAGTTCGCGTACATGATGCAGAAATAGAGGATTATTACCTTGCGTAAGGGCATGGAATTCGGCCAATTCAGAAACCGGGAATGCAGGGCCACGCATATTGCTTGTCGCGGTCTGGGAACCGACTTCGCCGGTGTTGGAAAAGAGAAACTTTTCGCGGGAGAGCAGGTACTCGATCAGAGGTTGAACCCGATCCGTAAAGATTTCTTGCTCATCCACCGCCAATGCCACACTCAATGGGTGCAAAGCCGTCACGTTCTTCACCGCGCCCGGCATATCCGTGGCGTAGGAAAAGCCGCGTTCTTCCTTGATGAACCGGCTGTATTCGCTCAGTCCGTAGTCGATCATGTTATCGAGGGTCTGGTTCATGGAGGTTAACGTGTTTTCGCGATAGTCGCGGAATCCTATAACTTCGCGGGCGGCATACTCGAATGTTTCCAGCCAGCCACCGGGTCTGACGAGAAGCAGCAGATCGAAGTTCATAGATTGGCCTGCTGTCATCCGTGATCCTTGCCCACCCAGCACCGGCGCAAAAACCATGGGCTGGGCCTGATCCGCCTCGTTACGCACCATCACCCCGAACAAATTGTTACGGAAGGTCGGCATGCGGAACGGAAGCGATGCGGGATCCGCTAGCACGCCATAGGTCATGCCAGCCGTAGTTACGAATGTCCCGGGGATCGAACAGTTGTATTCGAGCGTCTTGTACGCATCTTCGGGGAACCGCTGGTCATGCCAGATGAGTGGCTGGAAAACCGCGTCTACCTCCTTCGGTGTGCGCTCCGGAGCTCCGGCATAGCCTACGGAAAAGAAGCCGTTCTGCTTCGCGGTGAAATGGAAGCGAACCTGGGGCTCTTTTCCGCTTTCGGACGGGCGAACTTGCGCTTCGATCTTGAAAAGCGGGTTTTCCGCAAAACGCCAGTATATGGCGCCATCTTTTTCCTCTACGTCCGTCGCCCGGACCCTGTGGACATCGGCAACTTTGAACGGACTGAGCAATCGGCCTCGACGGCCCCGGATTTCCCATGCGGTCACTTCACAATGTGGAGTCTGGAACCTGTGGCGAAGTTGGGTGATCTGCTGGTTTGTGAACAGGATCGTAAATTCCGGCTCAAAGCGCACTGGGGTGGATCCGTTCACAGAGACATCAATTGCCCCTCCTTCTGTAAGCTGCACCGTATATTCTGCGGATCCGAATGCAGAACATATTCCCAAGCATAACCCGATACCGGTTGCGCGTATGATTGATTTGATGCCCCGCCGATTTACATTCTTCCTTGTTTTCATAGTGATGTCCTTTCCAGTTTGTAACTTCCCCGCTAAACGCCGAAAAGTCTGTGGGTGCGTGGGTATGTAAGTATGTGGGGAATTTTGCATCATCATTGGCTTTACTCTACAGTGTTTACAAGATTCAGCTCGCTGTTCAGTGTCAGCGTTTCTTCTGGACGGGTTTCAAACCGGGCTACGCGTTCGCCGAGGCGTACGACTGCCGGGCCGCCGCGATCTGATTTGATAGAAGCCTGAGCCAGTGCTCCGTCCTTCCATTCGATATCCACAGTGAAAGCGCCTCGGGCTCGCAGCCCCCGAACGTGTCCGGACGGCCAAACGGCGGGCAGTGCCGGCAGTAGTTCGATTTCACCTGCATGACTTTGGAGCAACATCTCGATTATGGCTGCTGCGGCACCGGAATTGCCATCGATCATAAAAACACCTTCGCCATCATTGGTTGGGTGCGTGTCCATGAGGTTCGGATAGGTCGCGTGTAGCAACATTCTCTGCAGGGTGGCATGGGTCTGGTCGCCGTCACCCAGTCTCGCCCACATACCGGCAAACTGCGCCAGACTCCATCCGGTGTTGCTGGTGTCCGCAACACTCGTGTGGCTCCCCCGTGTCCGCCGGTTTCCCCGCGCCGCCTGTCCTTCTCCTTCAGGCGGTGTGCGCGCCTCAAGGCTTTTGCGGGCAGCATCCGCCAATTCCGGCGTGCCCCGTGGTGTGATCGCGCCTCCGGGGTAGAGAGCGTAGAGATGCGACGCATGGCGGTGATGTCGATCCCTCTCGCGGAATTCCTGTGACCATTCCATGATACGTCCGTCGTTCCCAATGCGGGTCGGAGCAAGCTTGGCCCGGGTGGCACGGACGCTCTCGACAAAGTCGTCCTCAATGCCGAGATCGGCGGCCGCCGCGAGGGTGTTGTCGAACAGTTCGGCAATGATCTGCTGGTCCATCGTTGGCCCCATATCGAGCTGTCCTATTCGGCCATCGGCGGCAATGTAGTCGTTTTCCGGGGAGATCGACGGGCCACTGACCCATTCGCCGGTATCCGGATGCGGGACCAGCCAGTCGAGGAAGAATTCCGCGGCCTCGCGCAGGATAGGGTAGCCAGTTGTTCTGAGGTACTCCTTGTTCCTGGTGAAGGCATAGTGTTCCCAGACATGCTGGCACGTCCAGGCCGCACCGGTGGGCCAGACATTGAGACCTCTGACCGGGCTCGTGAACAGGTTCGCGTTGGTGCGGTGGGAAATGACGAAGCCTCTGGACACATAGACATCCCGAGCGGTGTTGCGGCCGTTTCCCCGCATGCTGTCAAGGAAGTGAATGAGTTTGGTGTGGAGCTCGGACAAGTTGGCAGTTTCCGCCGGCCAGTAGTTCATCTGGACGTTGATGTTGAAATGCCAGCCGCAGAACCAGGGTGGGCTCAAGCGGTGGTTCCAGAGGCCCTGCAGGTTTGCAGGCAATGTGCCCGGCGCGCGCGACGAACCAATCAACAGATAGCGCCCGTATTGGAAATATAATGCCAGTAAGCCCGGGTCATCCTCTCCGGCTTGCACGCGTTGCAGCCGTTCGTCGGTCGGCAGGGCGTCTAGGTCTCCAGACCCAAGCTTGAGGCTCACGCGACCCATCTTCTCGCGGTGCGCGGCAACATGGACTTTTCTTCGTTGCGGGTAGGGCACATGGTGTGCCGCTTCCAGAATCCGCGCCACCCGGCTGGCCGGATCTTCATCGCCTTGATAGTTGGTCGCCGCCGTAATCAGGATCGTGACCGCGTCCGCACCATGCACGCGCAGGCGATCGTCTTCAGCAGCGACATGCCCGCCCTCCGCCAGTACCTGTAATCCCGCCACAAACCGCACGCCCTCGGTCGGCCTTCCGGCATCCGTCACACCGGACATACGCAGCATGGTATTGCTGAGCGTTTCGATTGCAGCTCCGCCCTCCCGGGAAAGGACCAGTGCAACATTCACTCCGCCCGCTTGGTAACTAGAGAGGCGCACGACCAACACATCATGCACGGGACAAGCAAATACTTCGCGCGTAAAGTCGGTATCATCTATGCGAAAGGTCGTCCGCGCCAGCGCTGTGTCGAGATTCAATTCCCGCCGGTATTCGGTCACCGTGCCAGAAGAAGGAAAATCGAGCATCAGATCGCCGAGCGGTTGATACGCTCCGAGCGGGCGCGGTCCGAGCACCCGGCTGTTGACTAGGTTCTGGGCCTGTCGGTGATTGCCCTCGAACAAGAGCCTGCGAATTTCCGGGAGTGATTCATAGGCACCCACGCGGTCCGTTTGCGTGGGTTGCCCGGACCAGACGGATTCCTCATTCAACGCAAGGCGTTCCGTATTCACGCCACCGAACACCATGGCCCCCAGACGCCCGTTGCCCACCGGCAAGGCTTCATGCCAGGCCTTCGCAGGCTGTTGATACCACATCACGTTCTCCGCTTGTACCGTCATAGAACACATCATCCCGAGCCCCAGCAGTAGTCCCCGCATTGCATCATCTCCTTAACGAATTCTTGCACGTGCATACATTTGACCAGATCCACCGAGAGATAAAAAGATGCAATTGCTTTTAAAATATACGCAAATGCGCAACAGGTGTCGGGGGCGGAAGTTGCTCGCGAGGGAGCCGTAGGTTTCGGGATCAGCCTTCGCATGGAGCTTCGGCCTTCGCTAAATTTATGGCGCACAAGATCGGCCTACAAGAAAACTGCTTTATCGGGGTGCTTAGATAAAGCAGGTTGTGTCAACCTGCTTCGGTTTTGCGTTGCGGATGTAATCTGCGGTAGGGGGCTTTTGCAGTTTCTTAATTTGCATTGGTTATGCGGTAATCTGCGCCGGGCTCGAAGATGAAGCGTATGCCGCGGCCATCGCGTACAAGCTCGGTTGGGACGGCTTGTCCGTTTGCTTTGCGAACCTGCAAGTTTTCTGGTGCGGTCTGTTGGGCCGCAATCGCGATGGTGCTGCGAATGTCCGGATTGCGGTCGATAAAGGTGTAGTCGGAGCCGTCGGCCACTTGCGGGTAAAACGTCGCTACCAGTTTTCCGTCTTCTTCGTGCACGATCAAGGCCGTGCGCCCGATAAAGAGCGGCATGGCATCGATCGGAATCGCACGTTTTTCCAAGGTTACGGGGCCAGTAAAGATTTCGCCGGTTTCGTAGTCCATCCATTGTCCTTCCGGCAGGTAGATGTCGCGTGCATCGGCCGAATCGTAGTCGGATCCGAAGAGGGGGGTAGCCATGAGCGATGGGCCGAGTAGCCACTGGTACTGTTTGCGGGAGCGAGAAGAAATATTGTATGTGTTGGCATCATCCGGGTAGGCAATGGGCAGGGGGGTAAAGGCATACGGGAATCCGCTTTCAAAACTTTGCACAGCGGCACTGAATATATAAGGAACATGACGGGCATGCCATTGGGCGGACTTTAGGGCAGCGCGTTCATGCAGCTCGCTTTGCATGCGCCAAGGGGGATTCCCGAACGACATGGACGGTGATACGGCACTCAGCATGGCCATGCGCGCCAGATAGCGACGCTGCCGGTCGCCCCACCTGCTGATGGGGCGACCGCCAATGATATCGGGGTAGACGTTTGCCTGTCCGCTGGCAGCATAGGCGAGCATATTGATGGGGATGCGATCCTGATCCTCCCGGCTATGCGAGATATCGGTGTCGTTAATGCGCAGGATTGAGCCTGGCACGGAATAGGCGGCCCCGCGCACCATAACGAGTAAACCGCGACGCTCGAGTGCTTCCAGAATCGGATTGAGTTTGTAGTCGTCAAAGTAGTTGCTTTGTCCGGCGTCGAACATGAAGTCTTCCTTGAAACCATCCGCCCCCCATTTTTGTGCCTGATCGGCGAACCATTCGATACCTTCCTGATTGTCGGGGTCCAGCAGGTAGACAGGGGAATTGTCTCTGGGGAAGTGTACCAGGAACGTGCGTGGATTGCCTTCGCAGTCACGCAGGAAATAATTTCTTTCGAGTGCGTAACGGGTGAATTCTCCGTGTACGGCATCGTTGTGCCGACCACCATGTTCGGGGAGAGCCTTGAATCCATGGCGGATACCCATGATCAGTCGCAAGTTTTTTTCGCGCAAAAACTTTTTCATTTCATCGGGATCGGGATAACGCTGCCCCCAGATTTCGAAACTTGTCGTGAGACCTTCGGGGCCTTGCGGCTGGCGGCGCGGGTTTTTCCAGAAACCGGAACCGACGACAGCCCAACGGAGGGGGTAGCCGCGCTCCAGATATCCTTCAAGCATATTCTGAATAGATCGCTGGTTTGTATCCCAGGCAAGAGCACCGTAGGACTCGAGCCCTGGATAGAAGAAGTCGGGATCCGGTATGGCGTCAGGAAGATTTTCGGCAAAACGGGCGGCGCGGTAGGCTGTGTATATTTGTGTGAGTTCGCCTGCAAAGAGATAGAATCCGTCGAGCCCTTGGGCATTGACGACCTGCATTCCTGTGGCTGACGCATTAATCTGGACTCCTTTGATGCCACGATCAAACAGGACCATGCCTAGACGATGTTTTGGAAAGACAGCGAAGGTTGAGACAAATCGTATTTCTTGTCCACCTTGATGCTGAAACAAGCGATTGCGCTGGTATGGATAAAGGTTGAAATTGTTATGATACCCACCATGATCGCCGAGGCCGAAGGCGGGGTTCATGCCACCCGCAAACTGGAAGCGGATATCGAAATTGCCTTCTATCCCCGGCTCGACAGCAAACCTGACAGATGCGCTATCTGGCACAATCTGTACACGGGCAGAAAGTTCATCGGAAAATTTCACAAGATACATGTTTTTGTCTGACTCGATTCTTGATGCAGATTTGGCCGGAAGATAGTTTCCGCTCCCGTGGCGACGCAACCACAACCCAGCCGTTTTATCTGGTGCGAACGCACCATGCTCAGACTCGATGCCGATGCGGAACCCTTCGCGTTGGATCGATAGCGTATATTGCGAGGACGATACCTGATCGGCAACATCGCCTTTTTGCCAAACAATTTCATTGGCTCGGATGACTTGCGTAGCTGTTAGCAAAAAGCATGTGGTTACTATGACGATTCTGTCGCAATGGGATGTCTTCATTCTACTCTCTCCTTCGTTTAAATGCGTAAAGTGGTAGCTCTGAGCATTAGCTACTCTATCGCACCCAACGCGGAGACACAATGTGGCAATGCGCATTTAATATACGCACTTGCGCAGACGTGTTATGGAAGCTATATTAACGTCATGGCATCCAAGAAACATATTCACGATGTAGCGTTGCTGTTGGATACATCCACTGGTTGGGGCAGGAGGGTGGTGGAGGGGATTCTTGCGTATGCCCAGGAGTCAGACTCCTGGAATATCTGGATTGAACCGCGCGGTCTCAACGAAGACTTGCAATTGCCGGAGGGATGGAGCGGGGATGGGATTATTGCCCGTATATCATCTTCCAGTATTGCCCAAAGGCTGATGCAAACCCATGCGCAGATCGTCAACATATCGCGCATCGAAGTGCCCGAGACCAATCGATTTTACCGTGTTACTTCCGATCCTGTTTCTTCCGCGAAACTCGCCTTTGAGCATTTCCGGCGGCGGGGATTCTGGAATTTTGCGTATGTGGAGCCGTACGATCTTCCGGTTGTGCAGGAGCATTATACGGCATTCGCGCAAGTACTGGCAGAGCAT
>SLBU01000094.1 GCA_007126175.1 Kiritimatiellia bacterium | reverse complement strand
GATTGATGCTCGTTTCACTTGAAGCTGTTGTGAACATGATAGGATTCCCCATTGATTGCGGTGCGTCACGATACCGCAAGTCATCGCGAAATGGGAGATAATGTTTATCGCGGATCCACTGGCCGCACCACTGGTCCGCTCGTTTTCCAAACTCCTGGTGCCACAGGCAAAGCCACCGCGCAATTCGCCAACCACCACAAAAGGAATATGGATTTCGACCGCCCGACGAAAAACAGCCCCAATCGCAGGAACGCCTTTGCAGAAGTCCTGATACCTTTTCGTGTTGTGCTGTCCGGCCGTGCCATGCGTAGCCCGCTAGGGCGAAGCATGGTGGAGGTAAGGGGATTCGAACCCCTGGCCTTCGCATTGCGAACGCGACGCTCTACCAACTGAGCTATACCCCCTCATGGAATTGCGGTATTGATAGCATTGCGCTGGTGACTCTGCAAGCAGTTTGATTGGGGGTAGATCTCTTGCTGGGGGGGGGGCTTGACTTTTCCTGTAGTGGCTTGCAGTATTGCACACTTGGTAAATTTTGATTTTGCGGCTGGGTCAGCTGGATGATTTGTGAACGAAGTGCTGGTGCCTTGTCGGTGTAACGGCGCGTTTTGATGTTTTATGAAGTACCAACTACAACAGCATGTGCAGGTGGATTTCACGTATCCTTGTATTTTCACGGAAAGCGTGTTTTCGCCGGGCAACCTTGACCTCGTGGAGGCGCTTCGTCCGGGGCAGGAGGCTGGTACTGCGGCCAAGGTTCTGGTGGTGATCGATAGCGGGGTGGCGGAGCAGCATCCAGATCTGGCTGCCGGGGTCTCGGCCTATTGTTTCCAGTATCGCGATACATTCACCCTTGTGGCCGCGCCCTGTATTGTGCCGGGAGGGGAGGTCGTAAAGCATGACGACCAGTATGTCAGGCACATCCAGGCGCTGGTGAACGAGCATGGCATGGACCGGCATGCCTTCATCTTTGCCATTGGGGGAGGTGCCGTGCTGGATATGGTGGGCTATGCCGCCGCGGTGAGTCATCGGGGCGTGCGACTGGTGCGCTTCCCGACAACCGTCCTCGCACAGAACGATTCCGGTGTGGGCGTCAAGAACGGCATCAATGCCTTTGAAAAAAAGAATTTTCTGGGAACGTTTGCGCCCCCGTTTGCGGTGCTGAACGATTTTGGGTTTCTCAGGACGCTGTCGGATCGCGACTGGCGAGCCGGCATATCCGAAGCCGTCAAGGTGGCCTTGATCAAGGATGCGCCCTTTTTTGATTTTCTGGAGCAGCATGCGGATCGGTTGGCAGGGCGCGATATGGCGGCGATGCAGGAATTGATTGTCCGTTGTGCGCGGTTGCACTTGGATCATATTGCGACCTCCGGTGATCCATTTGAGTTGGGGTCATCGCGTCCGCTGGATTTCGGGCATTGGGCGGCCCATAAGCTTGAGCAGCTTTCGGGCTACCGGATTCGGCACGGCGAGGCGGTTGCGATTGGCATTGCCCTGGATGCAACCTATTCCATGATGGCTGGCATGCTGCAGGAGGCGGCTTGGAAACGCATTCTGCAACTGCTTCATGCGCTTGGTTTTCGCCTGTTTGAGCGGGAGCTTTGGCCGAGCCCCGACACCGCAGTACGGCCCGTGATCCTGCGGGGGCTGGCAGAATTCCGGGAGCATTTGGGTGGCGAGCTCACCGTGATGCTGTTGCACGATATTGGACAAGGGTTTGAAACCCATCAGATGGACGATACGAGGATCCTGCGCAGTCTGGAGATATTGCGCGATTGGCAAAAGCAGTCTGATCCGACTATACTGGAAGAAGTCGCATTATAAATGAGGGGGGGAGAAGACTATGGATCAGTATGAAAAAAGCTGTCCGTTAACACAGGTAGAAATACTTGATGTGGATTTTTTAAAGGCTCGTAATCATCTTTTGGAGATTGCGGCCTTTCTGGATCGATTCGACCGTGCCCGCGAGCTGGATGGCGAGACCGATTTCCGGATAGTGGCGTTTCGTGAGGTTCTCGCTGCGTTGGTGGGCGATGCCCCGGACAAAGTCAAGCGTATCCAGATGGGGTTGAGTGATCGGCACATTGAACCGTTGCTGGAGCGCGATGTGCAGAGTGCCTTTGGTGCGGTACGATCTTGAATAGGGGTTGTAGAACAAGAATAGTAACGGAACGGATGCAATGTTATGCAATACATTGATTTACATGCGCATATGTCCTCGCGGACAACCGACGATTACGAGATGATGTCGCTTACCGGCTGTGTAGCCATTTCAGAGCCAGCTTTCTGGGCGGGGTATGATACCTGCACACCGGATTATTTCCGGGATTATTTTTACCGGATCACAGAATACGAGCCCAAGCGTGCTGCGCAGTACGGCATACAGCATTATTGCTGGCTGTGTTTGAACCCCAAGGAGAGCGAGGACCGGGAAATGGCCAAGGCCGTGCTGAAGATCATCCCGGAATTTCTGGATCATCCGAATGTACTGGGGATTGGGGAGATTGGCTTGAATCGTGTAACGCGCAACGAGCTGGCCACCTTTATCGAGCATGTGGAACTGGCGATGCAAACCAATGAATTGATTCATATCCATACGCCGCACCTGGAGGACAAGTACAAGGGGACCAAGGTGATGGTGGATACCTTGCTGGCAGACAAGCGCTTGACGCCGGGACGGGTGATGCTGGATCATGCCGAGGAGCACACGATCGAGATGATTCTGGGGAATGGCTTCTGGACGGGATTGACATTATATCCGACGACCAAGGTAACGCATAGCCGTGCGGTGGATCTGATTGAGCGCTACGGCACGGAGCGCGTTTGTGTGGCTTCGGCCTGCGACTGGGCACCGAGTCACCCGATTGCCATTCCACAGTTTATCGGCGAAATGCGCCGGCGCGGGCACAGCGAGGAGACCATTCGTAAGGTGGTCTACGAGAATCCCGCCGAATTTCTGGGGCAATGTCCGAAGTTCAAGCTCAAGCACCGGGTGCCGGGCGCGGTACTGCGGCTGATGAAATAGGCGGATATAATGCACCTTGCTGATGATCTCCATTTGACCTACTGCACGAATATCCATCCCGGTGAAGCCTGGGAGGAGGTGCGCAGCAGTCTGGCAACCTATGGTCCGGAACTGAAGCAGAGGCTTTGCCCGGAGCGGCCATTCGGAATTGGGCTGCGGCTTTCCAATCTGGCTGCGGTCGAGCTACAGGAGGGCAACCGACTGGCAGCATTTCGGGATGCGCTGGAGCGGGATGGGTTGTATGTGTTTACGCTCAATGGTTTTCCGTATGGCTCGTTTCATCGGGAGAAGGTCAAGGAGATGGTGCATGCGCCCGACTGGCGCACAAGGGAGCGGGGGGATTATACGATACGGCTGGCACAGATCCTGGCGGGCTTGCTGCCGGCGGATGTGTCCGAGGGCAGCATCTCGACGAGCCCGCTTTCCTACAAGCCCTGGCTGGATGGGACGGCTGCCGCCGCCGCTCCGGATTGGGCGGCGTGTGTCGCCCAACTCGTCCGGGTAACGCAGGCACTGCTTGCCACCGAGGAGGAGACCGGCAAGTACATCCACGTTGATCTGGAGCCGGAGCCCGATGGGCTGCTGGAAACGGCTGGTGAGGTGTGTGCCTTTTTCCGGGATCATTTGCTGGCGGGCGGCGCGGAGCAAGTAGCGGCTGCCGCGGGGCTTTCGCAGGAGGCGGCGCGGGCGGTGTTGTTGCGTTATGTTGGCGTGTGTCTGGATACCTGCCACATGGCGATTGCGTACGAAACCCCTCATGATTTTGTTGGGCAGCTTGCATCCATGGGAATCAGGATTGGCAAAGTGCAGATCAGTTCGGCCCTGAAAATTCCCTTGGCGGGGGCCGGGCAGCCTGCGGGATTGGCGGTTGAGGATCTTCCTGCGGCCTTGGCGCCCTACATGGAGTCCACCTATCTGCATCAGGTGATCCAGCGCAATGCGGATGGGAGTCTGACGCGCTACCGGGATTTGCCGGATGCGCTGGCTGGTCTGCCCGCGGAGGGAGTTGCGGCGCGCGAGTGGCGGGTGCATTTTCATGTGCCGGTCTTCACGGCCAACTGTGGTGCGTTTGGTTCCACGCAGCAGGATATCCTGGACACCCTGGCCGTGCTTGCGCAGAACCGTTTCACCAACCATCTGGAGATCGAAACGTATACCTGGGATGTGTTGCCGTCGCATCTCAAGCAGGATCTGGCTGATTCGATTGTGCGGGAGTTTACCTGGACGCGCCAGGTACTGCCCGCTCGTTATGCCGGCAGGGACGTATCGCAGTGAGCTTGGGCGTGGTCCAAGGGTCCGTGTGGCTGGCGCATCTGCGGTTGGCGCGCATATCCAATCTGCCGACGATTCTGACGAATGTGCTCGCGGCAGCCATCATGGCGGGGGCGGGCGCCACCCATAATCGTGGGGATGTGGCACTTCCGTTGGTATTGGTGGCCGTTGCGATGGGTCTGTTTTATACCGCCGGGATGTACCTGAACGATTTTTTCGACTATCCGATCGATTGCCGGGAGCGACCCGAGCGTCCGCTACCAAGCGGGGTACTTCTGCCGCGTACGGTGCTGGTCTTTGCGCTGGGGTACTTCCTTGTGGGGTTGTTCCTGCTGGCGCTTGTCCGTGTTGAGGCGCTGCTCTGCGGGCTGCTGCTTGTCGGGGTGATCGTCGTCTATGATCGCTGGCACAAGCGCAATCCCTTGGGGCATTTCGTGATGGCACTGGCACGGGCACTGGTCTACATCACCACATTCGTGGCGGTTTCCGGAACCGATACCATGCGCCTAGGTGTCGCCGCCTTGCTCTTGTTCCTGTATGTGGCGGGGCTAACCTATATTGCCCGTAGCGAGACGCGGGCGGATTTTACCCGCTACTGGCCGATTGTCTTGCTGGTGCTGCCCGCCGCCTATTTCGGTTTTCAGGCCCCGTGGCCGTATCTGCCCGTAGCGGGGCTCTTCCTGGTATGGTGCGGCTACAGTCTGCAGTTTGTCTACCGCCGCGCAAACAAGGATATCGGGGCCGGGATTGTCCGCCTGCTGGCTGGGATTGCGCTCTTCGATGCGATGGTACTTGCGGCACATGGCGTGCCGGGGCCCGTTGCCCTTTGTGTCGGCCTGTTTGTTCTTACACGCTTTCTGCAGCATTATATTGCCGGAACCTGATTCTTTGGGAGGAAATCTATGCACAAGACTGTCGTTATCAATGTTGTCGGGCTCACGCAGCAGCTCATCGGGCCGCATACACCGCGGATCCGGGCGTTTGTGGAGGCTGGAAAATGCGCCACCACCGCCCCGGTATTTCCGGCTGTGACGTGTTCGGCCCAGTCCACGTATGTGACGGGCACCTGGCCGGAGGAACATGGCATTGTCGGGAACGGCTGGTATTTCAAGGATGAGGCTGAAGTTCGCTTCTGGCGGCAGTCCAACAAGCTGGTGCAAGGCGAGAAGGTGTGGGAGACTGCCCGTAAGCTCGATTCGTCCTTCACCTGTGCCAAACTGTTCTGGTGGTACAACATGTACTCGACGGCCGATATCAGTATTACGCCCCGCCCGATGTATCCTGCAGACGGTCGCAAACTGCCGGACATTTATACGCAACCTGCGGGTTTACGCGACGAATTGCAGCAAAAGCTCGGCACCTTCCCGTTGTTCAAATTCTGGGGGCCGGGGGCATCGATTGCATCGACCGAGTGGATTGCGGAATCGGCCCGCTTGGTGGAGGCAAAGCAGAACCCCACCTTGACACTCCTTTATCTGCCACATCTTGATTATTGCCTGCAGCGCGTGGGACCGGACCCGGACAAGATTGCTACCGAGCTGGGGGAAATCGACCGTGTCTGCGGGGATCTGATTGCGTTCTATGCGGCGCGGGGTGCCCGCATCCTGCTATTGTCCGAATACGGGATCTTGCCGGTGAACCGTCCGGTTCATATCAACCGGGTACTGCGCGAGAACGGCTGGCTGGCTGTGCGCGAGGAGCTGGGGCGCGAACTGCTGGATGCAGGGGCTTCGCGGGCCTTTGCGGTGGCCGACCACCAGGTCGCGCATGTCTACGTGGCACGGCCGGAGGATGTGGCGGCGGTCAAAGGGTTGCTCGAGAGCGTCGCGGGCATCGATGTTGTCCTGGATGCGGAGGGCCAGCGCAAGCACCACATCCTGCACGAGCGCGGCGGGGATTTGGTGGTAATCGCCAATAAAGATGCCTTTTTTACCTATTACTATTGGCTGGAGGATCAGCGCGCGCCGGACTTTGCCCGCTGTGTGGACATTCACCGGAAGCCGGGCTATGACCCCGCCGAGTTGTTCCTCGATCCGGCCCTCCGCTTTCCGCGGCTGCAGATTGCGGGCAAACTCCTGCGTAAAGTATTGGGATTCCGCTATCTGATGGATGTCATCCCCCTCGATGCCAGTCTGGTGAAGGGCTCGCATGGCCGCGCCGCCGATGATGTGATGCAGGATCCGGTGCTCATTTCGAGTGCCCCGGATCTGCTTCCCCAGGCGCGCTATGCGCCCATTGCGGTAAAGGATCTGATCTTGCAGCATCTACTTGCGCCGTGAGGCGCTTCTTGACGTTGTGTGGCTGGTGGCCTACTCTTCGTCACATATTAAGGAGGAAGGGGTTATGGCAATACGAATTGATACAGGGAACGGGACCTACATTGATGTTCCCGTGCCTTCGCCGAAACTGGCGCTACCGGCCTTGCTGGGGCTGGTCGTCGTTATTCTGGCGGTGGTGGCATTACTGACGGCGGTCTACAAGGTGGATACCGAAGAAGAGGCGGTCGTGAAGCGCTTTGGTGCCGTGCACCGGATTACGGGGCCCGGGTTGCAGTTCAAGCTGCCCTTTGGCATTGAGCAGGTGCAGAAGTTGGCCACGGCGCGGGTGTTGAAGGAGGAGTTCGGGTTTCGCACGGAGGCAGTGCGTGCCCGCAGTCGGACCCAATACCAGGATAAGGCTTTTGAGGATGAGTCGCTAATGTTGACGGGCGACTTGAATGTGATTGATCTGGAGTGGGTGGTACAGTACCGGATCAACGATCCGATCAAGTTCGTGTATGAGGTGCGCGAAGCCACCCGCACGTTGCGCGATATTTCGGAATCGGTCATGCGCCGCGTGGTCGGCAATCGTTTGGGGGCTGAGGTATTGACGGTTGCGCGCGTGGATATCCAGCAGATGGCACGCGAAGAGATTCAGGCGGCCATGGATCAGTATCAGGCGGGCATTCATATTATAACGGTTGAATTGCAGGATGTGGTGCCGCCGTCGCGGGTGCAACCGGCTTTCAATGAAGTCAACGAGGCGCGGCAGGAGCTCGAGCAAACCATTAATGAGGCGCAGAAGCGCGTGAATCAGGAAGTGCCGCGTGCCGAGGGGGCTGCGCTGCGTACGATTGCCGCAGCGGAGGGCTATGCCACCGAGCGTGTGAATCGGGCGATGGGCGAAACGGCGCGCTTCCGCGCGGTCCTGGAAGAATACAAAGATGCCCGTGAGGTAACCCGGACGCGTCTGTATTTGGAAACGCTACGGGATGTCTTGCCGCGTGCTGGACGAGTGATCATGGTGCAGGATGGGCAGATGAGCCCGCTGCCGCTCTTGGATCTGAACAAAAGGGAGGTGCAGCCATGAAAACCAAACTGATTATAACTGCTGTTGTGCTGGTGCTGATTGGGTTTATGGCCCGAACGGTGTTGTTTGTGCTGGATGAGGCCGAGCAGGCCATCGTTGTACAGTTCGGGGATCCGGTGGGGGACGTCATTACCGAGCCCGGCCTGAAGCGCAAGCTGCCGTGGCAGGAAGTACGCCGCTTTGACAAGCGCCTGCTGGTCTGGGATGGCGATGTCTCGCAGATCCCTACGCGGGGGCGTGAGTTTATTCTGGTGGATACCACGGCGCGCTGGCGCATCGCCGACCCGCTGCAATTTTTGCGTAGCGTGCGCGATGAACTGGGCGCACGTTCGCGTCTGGACGACATCATCGATTCCGTTGTGCGGGATATGGTTTCTTCGACAGAGTTGGAAGAGATTGTGCGTTCGGGCGACTGGACCGTGAACTTGGACGAGTTGGAAGATGAGCTGGCTGCGGATATTGATCCCGATGAGTTACAGCAGACGCCCAAGCTGGGGCGCGAGCGGCTAGAGCAGGAAATCCTGCAGCGGGCGCAGCGTCTGATGCCGGAATTGGGCATTGAACTGCACGATGTGCGGGTAAAGCGGGTAAACTATATTGATTCCGTGCGCCGGCAAGTGGAAAACCGGATGATTGCCGAGCGCCAATCGATTGCCGAGCGTTTTCGTTCCGAGGGGCAAGGCCGCAGCCAGGAAATTCTGGGTGGGATGGAACGCGATTTACAGCGTATCCGCTCCGAGGCGGAGCGCCAGGCGGCCGAGATTCGTGGCAACGCGGATGCCGAGGCCACGCGAATCTATGGGAGTGCCTATGGAGCGGACCCCGAGTTCTATGCGTTTTTTGAGACGCTGGAACATTACCGGGCCATCGGTGCAAATGCGACGCTGTTCTTCCGCGCCGATTCGGACTTTTTCCGTTATCTGGAAGTTCGCGGGGAGTAGGCACAAGGTGAGGGTACCGGGTAGGCGGGGCATGCGTCACGAAATCTGGCAAGATATGCGAGCCGAGACGCCTGTGCGGGATGGCGGATTGCTTGTATTGCGTGCACGATAATCGGCATTGAACGCCAGGGCATTGTCCTTTAGCATTCCAGCATGAAATGTTGTTTTGGGAGAAACCAAAGACGTGGCGATGGTCGGGGTAAGCTACGGGTACGCGCTGTGCTGTGCGGCTTGCTTGCTGTGGTGGTGCTCATGGGGGGCTTTATGGTTTTCAAGCCGTTACCACGGGGGCTTGATTTCACGGGGACCTGGTATCCTCTGAAGGACGTAAGCTTTTTGCGTGATATTACGTATACCGACGCGCAGGGCG
>SLBU01000187.1 GCA_007126175.1 Kiritimatiellia bacterium | reverse complement strand
CGATGGTACTGCAGCACTCGGTTGTGGGAGAGTAGCACGTTGCCGGGATTTTTTTGTAGCCCTGTCTTGTTTCTGCAAGACAGGGCTTTTTTTATGCCCTTATCGTGGGGGCGAG
Organism: Kiritimatiellia bacterium; assembly: GCA_007126175.1. GTDB lineage: Bacteria > Verrucomicrobiota > Kiritimatiellia > UBA8416 > UBA8416 > T3Sed10-140. The sequence continues at coordinate 8,958 of SLBU01000187.1, read as the reverse complement.
TAAGCAAATCACGTATCACGCGTGATGCGCGGTGGGAGCCATAGATGATCAGGAATTTCCGATTTATCCCTTTGCGGGGTGGGCCACCACCCAGGAAAAAGACGGCGGGACAAGTATCTCACGGCAAAGGGAGCGGTGGTTGATTCGGTGTAAGTTCCTGCAAGAATGTGGAACATGGTAGGCACAAAATGCCGTCGATCATCAGTCGGTCTTTGCCGCGGTAAAGCAACGCAACCTGACTTTCCGGATAATCTTCGCGAAAAGCCTTGAGCCCCTTTAAGTCCTTCCGAAAGACTTTTGCGCTATTCTTGACCTCCAGGGCACAGAATGCAGATGCACCGTATATCACGAAATCAACCTCGGTTCCCGCCTGGGTTCGCCAGAAGGACAGTGTGTTTTTCGTGCTGGAATAATCCGCCCAAGCTTTGAGGTGTTGATAAACCAATCCCTCCAGTGCTCCGCCATCTATTTCCTCGCTCTTATCCAAGGGGCCTTGTGGTCGGAGCGAGCGAAATACGCCACAATCGGAAAAATAAAACTTGGATTGCTTGATCAAGCCCCGTTTGGCCCGCCGGGAAAACACGGGTAGCCGTGCACCAAGCAGCATGTCTTCCAGAACAGAGACGTATCCTTCCACGGTTTTCCGGCTAACCTCGCATTCGCGGGAGACCTCGGCGATATTCAGCAAGCTGGCATGTGAAAAACTGATCGCCTCCAGAAATCTTGAGAATCCTCCGATATCGCGCACCAAACCTTCCGCCATGACTTCTTCGCGGACATACAGCATTACGTAGCCAGCCAAGGTTTCCAGAGGCTGCTGAGCGGCAAGGATCAGAGGAATCGTTCCAAGCTGCAAGGCATCCTCCAGCGAGAAGGCATTCCCTAGTTCGCACGCCATAAACGGATGGCTGAAGCTAACAGCGGCTCGCCCGGCCAGGAGATCTACGCCGCTTCGCTTCAATTTTCGCGAGCTGGAGCCTGTCAGGATAAAGCGGTACCCCTTTTGTGATTCGATATACTTGTGCACAACCGTCAAGAGCTCAGGTACTTTCTGTACTTCGTCGATGATGATGGTGCGCTGATCCGGATTCCCGTCAAGCAGTGCTACGAGTCGTTCCGGTTGTGCGGAGAGCTTTCGGTGCACATCGGGATCAAGTAGGTTTATCCAGAGCCCGGCAGCGAAATGATGCTGAAGCCAGGTTGACTTTCCTGTTCCCCGTGGCCCGAAAAGAAAGAAGCTGCCAGCAGGTTGTCGTATAAAGCGTGCTTTCTCATTCATCCTGTATGATTTTTGCCAATATCGGCAGAATGTCAACAATAATAATAGTGTTATGCAATCAGTGGTGCCATATCTGGTTGGAATATGGCGGAAAGTGTTGCATATTACGCGCGCAGAGCGCCGTTGGTGGGTTTGTTAGGGACACGATTCCAAAGATACTGCACGGATTGCCAATCTGATTTTGCGCAGCTCGCTGAGGGGGCATCGGTACCTGCACCGCCGGATGCACCGCCGGCGGAGGTGCGCGATCAGAATCTGGAAACCTTGGCCCCTTATCTGGAGGATGCCGCGGATTGTCTGCCACTGAGCTTCTTCGGGTTGTAGGGGTGGCAGGTTTTAGCTGGCAGGTTCGGGGGCACGCAGGCGGTCTTTGAGACTGGTGCGGCGCTGGCGCATTTCGGTGTTGGCAATGGCCATGCCGATGGCTTTGTGGGAGCCGACGATACAGACGAGTTGTTTGCCACGGGTAACGGCGGTGTAGAGCAGGTTGCGTTGGAGCATCTTGAAGTGCTGGGTGGTCATGAGGATGACGACGGCGGGATACTCGCTACCTTGTGATTTATGGATGGTGCCGGCATAGGCATGCACGAGCTCGTCCAGGTCGGTGAGATCGTAACCGACACGGCGTCCATCCATCTCCACGACAATCGTTTGTTCCTCGGGGTCGACGGCCGCGATCGAACCTACGTCCCCATTAAAAACTTCCTTGTCGTAGTTATTGCGGATCTGCATGACGCGATCGCGCAGGCGGTATTTGCGTCCGAATCGTTCGATTTCGGGGCCTTGGGGGTTGAGGGTTTCCTGTAGGATGGCATTGAGATTATCGGTGCCAAGGGAGGCGCGGCGCATGGGCGAAAGCACCTGGATGTCGGTGAGCGGATTGAGGTGAAAGCGTTGCGGAATGCGTTTGGTGACGAGTTCCAGGAGCCGTTGCAGTACCTCGTCGGGTTCATTGCAGGGCAGCATGTAGAAATCGGATAGGCCGTGCTGGCTGGGTTCGGGCAATTCGAGTCTGTGGCCTTCATTGATATTGTGGGCATTACGGACGATGTAACCGCCTGCTTCCTGACGAAAGATGGTTTGGAGTGCTTCGCAGGGGATCACGCCGGACTGGATCAAGTCGCGCAGCACATTGCCGGGGCCGACGCTGGGGAGCTGATCGATATCCCCAACCAAGATTACGACCATATGTTTGGGTAATGCTTCCATGACGGCCGCCATGAGCGGGAGATCGACCATGGAGACTTCGTCGAGGATCAGGCAATCGCCGGGCAGCGGATTCCCGGCATGGAATTCGAATTTGCCGGTTTGGGGCAGGTATTTGAGGAGTCGGTGAATCGTGACGGCATCGTGTCCGGTGGCCTCGCTCATGCGGCGGGCAGCGCGACCGGTGGGGGCCGCGAGGTAGAAGGTGAGTCCGCGGCGGTGGTAGACATCGACGAGCGCGCGGATGATGGTGGTTTTCCCGACACCGGGTCCACCTGTAATGATGGCCATCTTGCTGTCGAGCGCGGTCTCGAGTGCGAGGCGTTGCTGTGGGGCAAAATGTATGTGCATTTGCTCCTCGGCCCAAACAACCGCCTTGGTGGATTGAATCGGTTTGAAGTTGGGGGGGGCATCGATCAGGTCGCGTATCTTTTGGGCGATCGTGCATTCGTTTTCGTAGAGCGTCGTCAGATAGATACGGTCGTCTTCCTTGGTGAGCCATTTCCCCTGCAATTCAGCCGCGAGGGCTTCGGCGAGAATTTCCACGCTGATCCCGAGCAATTGCTCGGCAAAGAGCAGCAGTTCAGCTTCGGTGCAGTGGCAATGGCCTTCTTCCGAGAGGGTTCGCATGACATAGACGATGCCAGCGCGGGCACGGATGACAGAGTTTTCGGGGATCCCGAGGCTCATGGCTACGCTATCGGCGGTTTTGAATCCGATCCCCCAGACGTCGGCACAGAGGCGATAGGGGTTGGTGCGCACGAGGGCGATGGCATCGGCACCATACTGGCGGTAGATGCGAGCGGCTTGTCCGGTGCCGATACCGTGTCCTTGGAGAAAGATCATGATGTCGCGGGTGCCGCGCTGCTCGTTCCAGGATTCCTTGATGCGTTTTCGCAGGATGGGGCCGATGCCCTCGATTTCCTCCATGCGCTGCGATTCCTTTTCGATGATATGCAGGGTCTCGGCACCGAAATGCTTGACGAGGCGCTTGGCCGTGACTTTGCCGACACCCCGGATCATGCCGCTGGCTAGATAGCGCTCGATGCCGCGTGCGGAGGTGGGGGCCATACAGGTGATTTCATTGGCCTGGAACTGGAAGCCGTGGCGCGGATGGCGGATCCAGTGTCCGTCGGCACGCATGGTTTCGCCAATCCACATGGCGGCCGAGGCACCGACAACAGTGACTGGCTCGCGCTGGCCGTCGGGTTTGACGCTACAGACCGTGTAGCCGTTGTCTTCGTTGCGGAAGACGATGCTCTCTACCACGCCGGTAAGCTCGACGGGTTCGCCCAGCTTGACTTCGAGCTTGGGTTTGGGCTTGGGTTTGGGTTTGTAGCGTTGGTTATACGTCATGCTTTGGTCTTTTTAGCGTTGGGCGAGGAGGAGGGCGGTGTAGAGGAAGCCGTTGCGGAATTGGTCGAGAGAGAAAGATTCGTTGGGGGCGTGGATGCGGTCGTCCTCGTGTCCGAATCCGGTGAGCAGGGGTGTGGCGCCGGAGACCTCGGCGAGGCGCGCAACGATGGGGATCGAGGCACCCTCCCAGCGGTGGACGATGGGCTGGTCGGGTTTGACGGCTGCCAAGGCTTGCTGGACGTCGGCCAGTAGGGGGGCTTCGGGGTCGAAGCGCAGGCCGGGCCCTCCGATGTGGGCCTGGGTGATTTGCATGCTGATACCTGGTGGGGCTTGCTCCTTAAGGTATTGGGTTACGGTCTCAATCAGGGTGGCTGGGTCTTGTCCGTGCACAATTCGTGCGCTGAGCTTGATAAGGGCTTGGGCCGGAATGATGGTTTTGCTGCCGGGCCCCCCGTATCCGGAATGGAGGCCGTTGATTTCGAGGGTGGGCAGGAAGCCGACGCGTTCGTAGGGGGGTAGGTCGCGCTGCCCGCCGTCGGGAGTGGTGCCGGTTTCGGCACGGTAGGTTTCGGGGGAAAGAGGGGATGCCGCCGCCAGCGTTCGTTCGCGATCCGAGGGCGGTATAACGCCGTCGTAGAAGCCGGGGATGGCAACGCGACCCGTGGCATCGTGCAGGCTGGCGCAGATGGCAGCGGCGGCCTGGGCGGCATTGGGGGCGAGGCCGCCGTGGATGCCGGAGTGCAGATCGTGCGTGGCACCTTGAAGGGTGCATTCGAATTGGAGGATGCCACGCAGGCCCATGATGAGGGTTGGGGCACCGGAACTGACGGTGCCGGTATCGTGCACCAGCAGGGCTTCGGCCTGGATTTGGTCGCTCCAGGCATCCAATGCCTGATTCAGGCTGTCGCTGCCAAACTCTTCTTCTCCCTCGATGATAAAGATGACTGTGCGGTCGAGTTTTTGGGCGGCAATCAGCGATTCAATGGCGCAGATGGTATAGAAGATTTGGCCCTTGTTGTCCTGGGCACCACGGGCATAGAGGCGGTCCTTGCGCCAGGTTGGTTCGAAGGGCGGCGTGGTCCAGTCCTCGAGCGGGTCAACGGGCTGCACATCGTAGTGCCCGTAGATGAGGATAGCGGGTTTATCGGGATTTCCGGGGCGCAGGGCATGAACGAAAGGGTTTCCAGCGGTGGCAACGACCCGGCTCTCGAAGCCGGAGTGATCGAGTCGGTCACGAAGCCATCGGGCGCAAGCCTCGCATTCCGCTTTGTGCGCCGGATCGGTGCCGATGGAGGCAAATCGTAGAAAGGTTTCCCAGTCGTGCAAAATATCTTCGCGACGTTGTTCGAAGGCTGATTCCCATTGTTTGCGTGGCATATAGATATCCTTTTGCTTTTACGCCTTTGATAGCGTTTTTCAGGTGGGGATTCAACTGGATTCGGGGCCGTGTCGGCGGCAGAGCTGTGCAAAGGGGACACAGTATCTGTTTCTCAGTCTCTGTCCCTGTTCGTACTTCGTCAGTAGGAGGGATTCGCAAGCAACATGATTTGTGTTTGCGCTTGTCCGTTTGCGCTTGACGGTTATGTCGTGAGCAGGCAGGGTCATGCAGCGTGGTGATGCGGGAGAGAAACTCTGAATTGGACCAGAAAAAAGGGAGCAGCGAATGAATCGTATGGGTGTGTTGGCGGTAGTGGCGATGATGGCGGCAATCACGGGGTGTGGCGGATCGAACCCGAAGTTGGATACCCCCGACGGTGCGATGCGGAATATGCAGCAGGCGGTTCTGGACAACAAGCCGGATAAACTCTTCACAGCGCTACCGGCCAGTTATCAGGCGGATGTTGATGCGTTGGTGGCGGATGCCGCGAAGCGCATGGATACGGAATTGTGGCAGGAGGCGACGGCGTTGATCAAACGGGTCGCGGGTCTTCTGGAGAGCAAACGCGATTTGCTGCTGTCGAGTCCGATGGTGGCCGATGTGCCGCACAAGGCGGATGTCGCAAAGAACTGGAATGCCGGCGTGGCGCTGTTACGAGAAGTGGTCAATAGTGATTTTCTGGACATCGAACGCTTGCGTCAGGGCAATGTGAAAGGCTTATTGAGCGGCGACGGTGCCAAGATCATGGCGAAAGCGACAGGGTTGATGGAGAATAGCGAGACGAGCGCGGAGGCTGGCGAGGAGTTGGCCAAGCTCAAGGCTGCCACGATCTCGCTGGTTTCGCAGGATGGTGATAATGCCGTCCTGAAGATTGAGGCACCTGGGGAAGAGCCCGAGACCATTGATATGATCAAGGTTGAGGGCGTTTGGATTCCCAAGGAGATGGCTGACGGTTTCAAGCAAGGCATTGCTGAAGCACGCAAGAATCTCGAGATGATTGATTTCACCAGCGAGGAAGGCAAGCAGAAGAAAGCCATGGCTCTGATGCAGATAGGTGCCCTCAAGCCGATGCTGGGTCAGCTTGAAGCGGCCAAGACGCAGGAAGATCTGCAGGCCGTTTTCGGTGGTGTCATGATGATGATGATGGGAGCGATGCAGTAGCTTGGGCGGCTGCACGCGATTCGCCGGCCACGTTTCCGTGTGGCCGGCGGAAGAGGGAGATACCAGCATGTGGTGCCGTGATGGCTCTTGCTGTGGATTCCGATGCATTTTTTTTTGGAAATGCGCCGCTGCCGTTTCTTCTTGTGTGTAGATGGGCGTGACGTCTGTCGTCCGTATACACGTAATCGAAGTAGGAAACGTTAGAAGAAGGAGTCCGCAACATGGAAACGGAGCAAGCATGGACACATTTGGGAGCAGGCGAAGGGGTAGAAAGGGATTTGGCTGGCACGCTGCAGTCGGTTTTCGGCTTTTCGGGATTTCGCCCGCATCAGGAAGAGGTTGTGCGGGCGCTGCTTGATGGGCGCGATGTGTTTGCGGTGATGCCTACGGGGGCGGGTAAGTCGCTGTGCTACCAGTTGCCGGCGTTGCTGTTGCCGGGCGTATGTCTGGTGATCAGTCCGTTGATCTCCCTGATGAAGGATCAGGTGGATGCGGCCAAGGCAATTGGGTTGAAAGCGGCTTTTCTCAATAGCTCGCAGGGTGCGGCGGAGCAACGGGAGGTAGCGGCGGCACTGCGGGCCGGGGAACTGGATTTATTGTATGTTTCGCCGGAGCGCTTTGCGATGGATTCGTTCACGGCGTTGCTTGGGTCGGTGCGGCTGGGCTTTGTTGCAATTGATGAAGCGCATTGTATTTCGGAGTGGGGACACGATTTTCGTCCGGATTATTTGCAGTTGGCCCAGATCGTGAAGCTGTTTCCGTCCTGTCCGATTGCGGCCTTTACGGCCACGGCGACGCGTCGGGTTGCGCGCGATATCATTGGAAAGCTCGGGTTGCGGTCCCCGTACGAACTGCGGGCATCGTTCAATCGTCCTAATCTGTTTTACCAAGTGTTGCCCAAGACGGATCCCGACCGGCAGTTGCTGGCGTTTGTGCGATCTCGTCCGGGCCAGCAGGGGATTATTTATCGGATGACGCGCAGGAGCGTGGAGGAAACGGCGGCGGTGCTTTGTGCGAATGGTATCCGGGCGTTGCCGTATCATGCTGGTCTTGAGGATAAGGTGCGCTCCGCGCATCAGGAGGCCTTTAACCGCGACGAGACGGATGTGGTGGTTGCCACGATTGCCTTCGGAATGGGGATCGACAAGTCGAATGTGCGCTATGTGGTGCATGGGGATTTGCCCAAGAATATTGAGAGTTATTACCAGGAGACGGGTCGTGCCGGGCGTGACGGGGATCCGGCGCATTGCCTGCTGTTGTTTGGCTATGGGGATGCGCCGCGTATCACGTATTTTATTGAGCAGATCACAGATCATACAGCGCGGCGGCATGCGCAGAATTGTCTGCAAGATATGGTGCGATTCGGTTCGGCGCATGTATGCCGTCGTAAGCAGTTGCTGGCGTACTTCAACGAGCAGTATCCGGAGGAGAACTGCGGCACGTGTGATGTTTGTGCTGGTGATGCGGAAGAGGTGGATGCCACGGTTGAGGCCCAGATGTTGCTATCGGCCATGGTGCGTACGGGCAATCGGTTCGGAGCCAATCATATCCTGGATGTTGTGGCTGGCGCGAACACGCAGAAGATTCGTCAGTTTGGTCACGATCAGCTCAAGACCTATGGTGTGGGTAGCGGCAAGAGCAAGCGGTATCTACAACGTGTACTGCAAAATTTAGAGTCACAGGGTTTTGTGCAGCGCTCTGGCGACCGTTATCCGGTGCTCGGGGTAACGCGGCGGTCGGGTGCGGTTCTTGGTGGTGAGAAGCGGTTTCGGATGATCAAGCCGGTCGAGACGGCCGCGGTATGGGAGTCGCGGTCGGGTGCTGACGAGGCGGCTGCACCCTGTCATATGCCGCTGTTTGAGGCCTTGCGTGTGTTGCGCAAGCAGATCGCGGCGCAGCAGGGAGTTCCGCCGTTTGTGGTGTTTTCGGATCGTACGTTGCGGGAAATGTCGGCAAGCATGCCTTCGAATGCTACAGAAATGCAGTGCGTCGGGGGAGTGGGAGCACATAAAATGGCGCAATACGGAGATGCCTTTCTGGATGCGATTCGCGGTTTCCGGCAGGAGCATCCGGCGTTGGAGCCTCTGGTTGTCGAGGATTATGTTGTGCTGCCGCCTAAGCGGTCTTCGCGCAGTGGCACGGTGCTGGAAACGCGTGCGTTACTGGAACAAGGGCTGGGGGTTGAGGCAATTGCCACGCAGCGTGGATTGACGGCGGAGACAATCATGGGGCATATCGAGAAATTGGCGGCAGATGGTTGCGCTGTCGATATCGATAGTCTGGTCGACACGAAAAAACTGGAGCCGATCGCTGCCATTTTGCGTGAGCAGGAGAGGGACGATCTCAAGCCGGTATTCGAGCATTTCGGGGGAGGCGTCAGTTATGGGCAGATCCGCCTGGCGCGGGCGTGGTTGCGGCTGCGTGCTGCGGGCGCGGCTTGATGTGCAGCGGACATTGCCATGGGGCTTTGTGTGGCACTGGGTATTTGAGCTACTGCTGTGACTTGTGATGGATGGCGCGGAGCCATTCTTCCGATAGGAGATCGGGGCCATGGCCTTGTTCGTCGATGACCCCGAGG
>SLBU01000141.1 GCA_007126175.1 Kiritimatiellia bacterium | reverse complement strand
GATGGCGTTGCGTGCGGAGCAGGCGAATCGAGCCAAGAGTGCGTTTCTGGCCAACATGAGTCATGAGATTCGGACGCCGATGAATGGTGTGATTGGGATGGCTGAGTTGCTGCGGCATTCTTCACTGAAAGGCGAGCCGCTCCGTTATGTGGAGTGTCTGCATTCGAGTGGTAAGCGTTTGCTGGATCTGATGAACAATATTCTGGATTTTTCGAAAGTGGAAACGGGCAATTTGAGTTTGGAGTGTATTGATCTTGATCCTGTGGTTCTGGTTCGGGATGTGATTGATGTCATGCGTGCGCACGCGGAGATGAAGGGGGTTGTGCTGGACTATCACATTTCGGAGGATATTCCCGGGGTGGTAAGTGGGGATCCGGTGCGTTTGTACCAGATTCTGAATAATCTGGTTGGCAATGCGGTGAAGTTTACGTCCAACGGACGGATCGATGTGGAAGTCCATGTTCTGGAGAAGCGGAGGGATTTGGTTGGAATGGAGCTCGTACGCTTGCAATTTGTGGTGCGCGATACGGGTATCGGGATTCCGGCAGATAAACAGGAATGTCTTTTCCGGCAGTTTTCGCAAGTGGACGGATCGATTGCGCGTCGGTTTGGTGGTTCTGGATTGGGGTTGGCAATCTGTCGCCGGATGGTTGCGTTGATGGATGGGGAGATTGGGGTAGACAGTGTTGAGGGGGAGGGTTCGACGTTCTGGTTTGTCGTGGAGTTGGGGGTCGTTCCGGAGAGGCAGGATACGAGTCCGGTTGCGGTTCCTCGCTCGTCTGGGGAATCCGATCGGTTGCAGTGGGCGGAAGCCACCGTGTTGCTGGTCGAGGATGATGGGGTGAACCAGGTGGTGGCGCGTAGCATGCTGGAGAAACTTGGCTGCAAGGTGGATGTTGTGGGCGATGGGCAGGCTGCGTTAGAGGCACTGGAGCGAAAGCTGTACACGCTGATTTTTCTGGATATCGGTCTGCCGGGGATGGATGGGTGGGATTTGGTGCGCGAGATTCGATCCGCATTCGTCGACGGGGTGCATTTGAATGCTGGCGTACCGGTGATTGCAACAACGGCACATGCTTCCGCGGGTGATCGGGATGCTTGTCTGCAAGCCGGTATGCAAGATTATCTGACGAAACCTTTGTCGATGCGCAGTTTGCAAGGGGCGCTGTCGAAATGGGTTGGAGCCCCAAAGGAGGATGGGGGGTCGAATCTCCGTCGGGACGGTGGGGCACCGGTATGCGTGCGGGATGCTTGCGAAGATGTAGAAGGGCCTTGTTGTTCTGCGGAGGTGTTTGACTGTGCGGCGCTACTGGATTGTGTGGATGGTGACGTTGTATTGGGGCGTAAGTTGGTGCAGACGTTTCTTTTGACGATGCCGGTGCAAGTGGGTCGATTGCGCGAAGCGATCGAAGCGGGGAGGTGGCGGCAGGCGCGTGATTTGGCGCACAAGATCAAGGGGTCGTCGGCGTATGTGGGAGGGGTGGCCATGCATAGCGTTGCCTACGAGATGGAAAGGGTTGCGTCGGCGGAGAAGGAGGTTGAAAGGCTACCGGTATTGCTGGAGAAGTTGGAGTTGCAGTTGGGGTTTCTGCAGGAGGCGTTGGAAAGGAGTGCGCTATGAAGACGTTAATCGTAGAGGATGAGTTTGTGAGTCGCGTGGCTTTGCAGGAGATGCTCGTTCCATATGGTGGCGTCCATGTGGCGATGAATGGTGTGGAGGCGATTGAGGCGGTGCGTTTGGCGCTGGATGCGGGGGCTCCCTATGACTTGGTCTGCCTGGATTTGCTGATGCCGATCCTAGGGGGTGGGGAGGCGTTATCAGGGATCCGTAATGTGGAAAAATCGCATGGTATCAGTCCGGAAGCGGCGGTGAAGGTTGTGGTCACGACGGCACTGCAATCGGACGAGGATGCTGGCCGCGTGGGGCGCACATTACTGGCGGAGATGAATCATCGTTGCGATGGGCATCTGGCAAAACCGGTCAAGAAGGCGGCGTTGGTAAAATTGCTGCGCAGTCTTGGGTTGGTCGCCTGATGCGGCTTCGGTCGTGCTCGATCGGATCGTTGATCGCTTCGTTCTTTGTTGCCCAGCGAGACTCCGCTGCGAGCTGTGGTGTTTGTTTTTTCATCCTTTCGTACTGCAGTCGCAATGCCCCGCTGCATTTGCCCTGTGATCATGGCGTTGCGTGAAGGCCTTTGATATGCCTATACTGTGGTCTTAATCATTCTGTAAGGAGGTTTTTGTGAAGGGTTTCCGATATGGGTTTGGGGTTTTGGCGATTGCCGGGATTTTACAGGTGCGGGTGCTGGCGGGGGATGTGCCGGCTCTTGGTGTGGAGCATGAGGATGCATTTCGTCAGATGGAGTTGTTGGCGGAGGTGTTGTTGCAGGTGCGCCGGAATTATGTGGATATGCGCAGCTATGAGGAGCTTCTGCAGGGGGCGATTCAAGGCATGCTGGGAGGCTTGGATCCGCATAGTGCATTTCTCGATGAGGAGGCGTATGAGCATCTGATGGAGGAGACAACGGGGGCCTATGGGGGGATAGGGATCCAGATTGGCATTCGCGACAATACGCTGACGGTGATTGCTCCGATTGAGGATACGCCGGCCTTTCGGGCGGGGGTACAATCGGGGGATCGCATTCTTGCAATTAATGGGGAGAGTACGTCGGGGATCAGTTTGCGTGAGGCGGTGCGTTTGTTGCGGGGCCAGAAGGGGGCGTCTGTACGCCTGACGGTGATGGGGCGTGGGGCGAGCGAGGAACAGGAGCTGGAGATTGTGCGGGATCGGATTGAGGTTGCCAGTGTGAAGGGGGCGCGCCTGTTGGGGGATGGGGTCGGGTATGTGCGGATTACGCAGTTTGATACGCCCTCGACCCGCAAGCTACGCGCAGCCTTGGAGGCGTTGGAAGAACAGGGGATGCAGGCCTTGATTCTGGATTTGCGCGGGAATCCCGGTGGGCTTTTGCAGCAGGCGATCGAGACGGCGAGTCTTTTTCTGGAAGAGGGGCTTACGGTGGTATCGACGCGTGGACGTAGTGATGCGTCGCGGGATGCGGCGTTTGTCTCGCGGGGGGGGCGTTTTGACGCGTTTCCGCTGGTGGTGTTGGTGAATGGCGGGAGTGCCAGTGCGTCTGAGATTGTTGCGGGTGCGATCCAGGATCATGGGCGCGGAATTGTGATCGGGGAGAATACGTATGGTAAGGCTTCGGTGCAGACGGTGATCCAGATGGCGGCGGGGGATGGGGCATCGGCGATTCGTCTGACGACGGCGTATTACCACACGCCGTTGGATCGGCAGATTCATGAGAAGGGGATTTCTCCGGATATTGCGATTCCGCTGCCGCGGGAGGAGTGGCGCCGGGTGCAAGTACGGCGTGCGCATCTGGAATCGCCGGGCAATTATCCGGATGATGAGGTGGCGGACTATGCGGATGTTGTGGACCGGCAGTTGCAGCGGGCACAGGACTTGCTTGAGGCACTTTTGATTTTCGGGAAGTAATCATGATGATTCTGGGGATCGAGACCTCTTGCGACGAGACGGCGGCCGCGGTATTGGAAGCGCCTTTGCGGGTATGTTCGAGTGTGGTGGCCAGTCAGGTGGCTGCCCATGCGGCGTATGGTGGGGTGGTGCCGGAACTGGCGTGCCGGGAGCATGTAAAGGCGTTGCCGCTGGTGCTGGATGAGGCGTTGGTAGAAAGCGGTTGCGGTTGGGGGGATATTGGGGCGATTGCGGTCACGTATGGGCCGGGGCTGGCGGGGGCATTGCTGACGGGGCTGGCGGCGGCTCAGGCGTTGCATGTGCGGCTGGGGGTGCCATTGGTGGCGGTGAATCATCTGCATGGACATCTGTTTTCGGCATTTCTGGACCCGGCGTCTCCCGCTCCGGATACGCAATATCCGTTTTTAGGGCTGGTGGTGTCGGGGGGGCATACTTGTCTGGTGCGGGTGGCGGGTCCGGGGGACTATGAATTACTGGGAACAACGGTCGATGATGCGGCGGGCGAGGCGTTTGACAAGGGCGCCAATTTACTCGGGCTGGGGTATCCGGGGGGGCATCGGATCGACGCGCTGTCGCGGGATGGCAATGCGCATGCGGTACGGTTTCCGCGTGGGGTTGTGAAGCCGGGGTCGGGGTTGACGGGGGATCTGGATACGCGCTGTTGTTTCAGTTTCAGCGGGGTCAAGACGGCTTTGCGTTATCATCTGGAGGCGGATCCACTGGATGCGGGGAATGCGGGGCGTTTGGCAGATCTCGCGGCGAGTTATCAGGCGGCGATTGTGGATGCGTTGGTAAAGCGGGTGGGCTATGCGCTGGAAGGGGGCAGTTTCCGTGCGCTTGCGGTTGGTGGTGGGGTATCGCTGAATCGCGGTTTACGTGGGGCGTTGGAGGCGCTGTGTGGTGCGCGGGGGATCCGCTTGCATTTGACGCCACCGGCCTATTGTGGAGATAACGCGGCGATGATTGCGGCGGTGGCTGGTTTGGGGGCGGGGCGGCAGATCACGGATGTGGCAGCATTGGATGTGGAGCCGTCGCCGGCGGTATTGTTTTGATCCTGATTCCCCCGTGGCCGACTCTCACGCGGTCAGGCCGTCGGCGGGAAATTTGATTAGGTTAGGGGGGGATGTGCAGGGCGATGGTGGTATGTGTGATCGTAATGCTTTGATACGGGAGTTGATTGCGGTGGAGGCCCCTGTGCATATGGCGGGGATTGGTGGCGTGGGAATGGCGGGTTTGGCTTTGCTTTTGCGGGCTCGGGGCATTCCGGTTTCGGGTTGTGACCTGCAGCAGGGCGCTTTTGCGGAGGGGCTGAAGCGTGCCGGGGTTCCTGTGTGCATGGGGCATGGGGCGGAACAGGTTGCATCGGTTGACTGGATGATTCGCTCGGCGGCGGTGCGGGAGGAGCAGCCGGATGTGCAGGGTGCGTTGGCGCGCGGATTACCGGTTTTTCGCAGGGGCGAGGTGTTGGCGGCGCTGGTGCGGCTTGCCCTGCAATCGGTGGCGGTTGCGGGAACGCATGGGAAGACGACGACCACAACGCTGGTGGCGCAGTTGCTCGGGGCGCTGGATCCGTCTTGGTGCATTGGCGGGGTGAGTGCGGCGTATCCGATGCCGGGGGGAGCAGGGACAGGTCCGCTGGTGGTGGAGGCCGATGAGAGTGATGGAACCTTGGCGCTGTATGCACCGCAGGTTGCCGTGGTGACGAATGTGGATTTCGACCATATGGAGCATTTTCCTTCTGTTGCTGCGTTTGAGAGCTGTTTTCAGGAATTTCTCGAGCAGGCTGGTGATGCTGTGGTCTATTGTGTCGATGATGCGCGTGCCAGGGTGTTGGGGCGCGCTGCGGGGTGTAGGGCGATTGGTTATGGATTTGATGCGGGAGCGGATGTGCGGGGTACGTGGGATGGGTCGCGTGTGTTGGGGGTCGCGTTTCCCGGCGGTGGTGTCGAGGAGCTGGCGTTGCCGCCAGCGCTTCCGGGGCGGCATAATGCCTTGAATTTGCTGGGGGCACTGGCTGTGTGTTATGCCTTGGGGGTGCCGTCGGGGGTGTGGCGGGAACGTATTGCGGGGCTACGATTGCCGTCGCGCCGGTATGAGACGCTGGCGGTATGTGGCGGGGTCCAGGTGGTATCCGATTATGCCCATCATCCCGCCGAGATTGCGGTGTTGGTCCAGATGGCACGTTTGCAGCATAGCGGACGTGTGCTGGTTGTGTTCCAGCCGCATCGCTATTCGCGGACGCTGGCCTTTGGAAAGGATTTTCCGTTGGCGTTTCAAGGGGTTGATTGGCTAGTACTTACGCCGGTTTATGCGGCTTCGGAGCCTCCGATGCCGGGAGGCACATCGGAGGATTTGCTGGCGGCATTTGTGGCGGCGGATTGCGGGTATGACACGGTTTTGGCGGGGGATCTTGCGGCTGCTGCCGATCTGGTGTTAGAAAGGGTTCGTGCGGGCGATCTGGTGTTGATTGTGGGGGCTGGCGATGTGGAAGGGGTAGGAAGAATTGTTGCGGATGCGATTCGCGGTTTGAATGCGACGGATAAGTAGGTATATTGTTGCCCTGTTCTGTCGCGAAAGTGGTGCGTGCGGCTGGATTTTAATGAGGATTGGGGTTATGGGGCAGGGTAGCAGGTATAAACATGTTGCGGTACTGATGGGCGGGGTTTCTGCGGAACGGGAAATTTCCTTGCGTAGTGGCATTGCGGCATCCGCTGGTTTGCGGGCGTGTGGGTATGAGGTTACCGAGGTCGATTTGCAGGATGCTTGCGTGCACCTGCCTGATGGTGTTGAGGCGGTGTTTCTTGCGCTGCATGGAACGTTTGGCGAAGACGGGGCGATTCAGGCGCAACTGGATGCTTTGGGGGTTGCCTATACGGGGTCGGGGGCGGCGGCGAGTCGTCGGGCGATGGACAAGGCGGTTTCGAAGGCAATTTGGCAGGAGTGTGGTGTTCCGACGGCGCCGTTTTGTGTGGTGTCGGCGGGGGATCCGGTAGTGTTTGATTTGCCGGCGGTGGTAAAGCCTGTTTCGCAGGGGTCGAGCATTGGGGTGCATCTGGTGCAGGCGTGCGATGAGCTGGGGCCGGCTTTGGCGGATGCCTTCCAGTATGATGCGCGTGTGATGGTGGAGGCCTATATTCCAGGGCGTGAGCTGACGGTCGGTATTCTGGATGGGGTAGCGTTGCCGGTGGTAGAGATCGTTGCACCGGATGGCTGGTATGGCTTTGGTGCGAAATATACGACGGGCCAGACTCGCTATGAAGTGCCAGCGTCACTGGCAGATGTGGATGTTGCACATCTGCAGGCATTGGCCTTGGCTGCTTTCAATGGGCTGGGGTGCGCGGGGTTTGGGCGGGTGGATTTTCGGTTGCCGCCGGAGGGGGGAGCGATGGCTTTGGAAGTGAATACGATTCCGGGGTTGACCGAGACGAGTTTGTTGCCGAAGGCGGCAGCAGCAGCCGGCATTTCGTTTGCAGCGTTATGTGGTCGGATCATGGCAACGGCGGGAATGGGACGTGAGGCGGAGGGTGTAGTTGATGCGTAAGTCTTCGCGTGGGCACCATATTGGGAATCACTACCGGGATTCGTCGGGGGCTGTGCGGTTGCAGGTTCGCGGGGGAACGTCGCGCCGCCGGCAGGAGCATCCGGTGTGGGCGGGGATCGTGCTGGCAGTGGTTGCGCTGCTGGTCGCGGTCGCGGTGGGGTATGCGGGCGTCTTGCTGGCAGGGAATGCCTTGTTTCGTGAGAATCCCCGTTTTGCGATTGAGAAGATTGAGATTCAGGCGGGTGCGGTGAAGACCGAGCCGATTATTCGGGAATATCTGCAATATGTGGGGATAGAGGTGGGAGCGAATCTGTTTTCGTTTCAGATCGGGGCGTTGCGCGATCTGTATTTGGAGCGCAATCCGCTCGTGCACGCGGTTCGTGTGGAGCGTGTGTTGCCGGATACGTTGCGTTTTGCGGTGTGGGAGCGTGAGCCGTTGGCGCGTCTGGGGCAGCGCGGCACGCTGGTGGTTGACCGGGAGGGGTATGTGTTTCGGCTGCGGCAAGGGCTGCATCGTTTGCCGGTTATTATCGAGCAGGGGGAGACGGGGTGGTCACCGGGCGATACGGTATTCGGCATGCTGGCTGCGGCACTTGAGGTGCTGGATGTTTGTGATGATCCGCGGGTTGGTCTGCGCATCATGGGGGTGGATGTGCGCAATGCCGAATATTTACTGATTCATGTTCTTACGACCGATGGTATCAAGGAAGCGCGTTTGTCGTGGCTTGACATGGGCGCGAATACCGAAGCCTCGCGCAGTGATTTGCTTTTGCGTCTGGGGCGTTTGCGGCAGGTGGCGCAACAGGATCGGACGGGGCGCTCTCTTTTTGATGCGACGATTCCGGGACGGATTTATGTGCGTTGATGGCAAGGAGTGATGGGTATGGATCCTGTTGTGGGTTTGGAAATTGGCACGTCAAAGGTGGTGGCCCTGGTTGGGGACATGCAGGATGACAATACGGTGGCGGTGCTTGGTAAGGGGGAATCTTCCTCGATCGGGATACGCAAGGGCGAGATTGTGAACATGGAACAAGCGGTACCCTGTATCCGTCGTGCGTTAGCGGAGGCAGAGCGAACGAGTGACGTGGCGCTGCATGAGGTCGTCGTGGCCCTTTCTGGGGGGCACATCCGCGGCAATACGTATCCGGGGGTGATGCCGGTACGCGGGGCAGGTGGCACGGTGACCGAGGATGATGTGGAGGATGTGATGGAGCTGGCACGGTCTGTGCCGTTGGGCGCAGACCGCGACATGCTGCATACGATCAATCAGTTGTATACGGTGGATGATAATAGTGGGGTGGTGAACCCGGTTGGCATGGTGGGACACAAGCTGGCGCTTTCGGTACTGGGTTTTCATGGTTCGCACACGCACATCGGTACGGTCGAACGTGCGGTCGAGCGTGCGCAGGTGGATGTGAAGGATATCGTGTTTGGCGGATTGGCATCGGCTTTGGGGGTACTGGAGCGCGAGCAGAAGCGCAATGGGGTCGTGGTGATTGATCTGGGGGCCGGTACGACAGACTATATTGCGTATGGTGATGGTGTGATATGTTGTGGGGGCTCGCTGGGCATTGGCGGGGACCATGTGACGAATGATGTGGTTACGGCATTTGGTTTGTCCCAGATGCGTGCCGAGACTCTCAAGCGCGAGCACGGGATGGCGGTGGTGCCAGCGTTGGCAGATTCGCGTGAGATTCGTCTGGCACCGGAGATACAGTTTCCTGGTCGAACGATCCGATCGCGGGCGTTGCATACGGTGATTCATGCGCGCATGGAGGAGACGTTGGAGAAGGTGAAAAAGCGCCTGGACCGGGAATATGTGTTGGCGCGTGCGGGCAGTGGGGTTGTGCTGACGGGGGGGGGCGCCTATATGTCTGGGGTGGAGGATCTTGCGCGGCAGGTATTCGGGGTGCCGTGCCGGATTGGTCGATTAGGCGGGGATGCGCGGATGGGGGGTAGTTGTGCCGTGACGGGGCCGGAGTATGCCACGTGTTACGGGTTGGTGGAATATACGCTGCGGATGCAACTGCAGGAAGG
>SLBU01000130.1 GCA_007126175.1 Kiritimatiellia bacterium | reverse complement strand
TGGGGGCACTCGGTTGGCTTGCGCTTGGGGCCGCAGGGTTGTATTCCTTGCAGCGGCCCATGATCGGTGCGTCCGGCGCGGTTTTTGCGATCGTGGGGGCCTATGCGGCGCTCTATCCGCAGCGGCAAGTCACCTTATTGCTGTTTTTTGTGATTCCGGTAACGATGACTGCTCGTACGATGGCACTTCTTTTTGGTGGTTTTTCTTTGCTGATGCTGGGTGATGGGACGAGTATTGCGCATGCGGCGCATCTGGCTGGCGGGGTTGCGGGGTACCTGTACGGGATGCATTTGGGGCGCGGTCGCGGCGGGTATCGAAGTGCGACGTTTGGTGCACCGCCAGTGCGCGCGCGCTGGCGCGATATACTAGCGCGGTTACGGCGGTCGCGGTTGCGCGTGTACCGCACGCCGGATCCGGGACAGCCGGTGGATTGGGAGCGGGTGGATCAGATTTTATTGAAGATCAAGGCGCAGGGATTTGGTTCCTTGGATGTTGCGGAGCGGGCGGAGCTGGAACGCGCCAGTCGGTCGGCCGAGACGCAACGTCGTTGAAAGCTCCTTTCCGGAGGGCATCCGCGAGGGCGCAGTCATGGCATCCCTTGCTACAGAAATCCTGGAAGATTTGCAGGAGTCCGTGTTGCAGGATGCCCGCGTTGCGGTAAAGGGCCGGGTTGTGATCTCGCCCGAGCAGGCGATTGGCGGTTTGGCGCACGATGGCATTGATTTGTTCGGGCCTATATAACGGGAGCAGTGTTTGGGGTTTGGTTCCAGCGGCAGCCGCGAGTGGTAGCACGACATTGTTGAGCCAGGCGGCCAGACGATCCTTTCCCATGAGGGCTTTGTTTGTGGATGCTGTAGGCTGTTCGAGTGTGGTGTGGGTGCGCCAGAAGTCCAACGGTGGTGGTGGGGTGAAAAGGGTGCGCAGTTCGGCCAGCGATTTCGGTTTCAGGGAGGCCGTGAGAACCTGTTGCCAGGGGGCTGCGCGTGTAAAGAGCGCGGCGGCGGCGGCGAGTCGTCGAGCGGGTTGGTTGGCTGGTCGGCCTGCGGGTCCTTTCCATGCGAGCGTAATCGGGGGCGCTGTGTCGGGGCGCTGTTGCCACCAGATGTCCCAGAGTTGACGCACGAATTTCTTATTTTCGGCAGGGGCATTGGTTGGCAATGTCGCTGGTAGTAGGCCTGCGGTTCCCATGAGTATGGCATAGGCCTCGAGCGGGCTGCGCTGTGATATCGTGTGGAATGGAGCCATTTGTGCGAGTTGTGCAAAGGTTTTGCTGTTCTGTTTGTATCCGAGCGAGCACATGGTTTGGTGATACAACAGGTCGTCTGTCCGGCAATGTTTGAGGGCGGCCGTCATGGCATGGATTTTCTGTTCAAACCGGTAACATCCGGCAGTATAGAGGAGCGTAGTTGGGTCGATATTGGTGTGTTCTTTGAGCAAGATACCGCAGGCGCACTGCTGGAGCCTGGCCGCGAAGGGGTAGGCATTGGTGTCAATCGTCTGCATGCGGAAGGTGGGCTTTTGCTTGAGGGCGGACGCAAGGGCAATTTCCAGTGTACCTGGGGGTAATCGTGCGGGGGGTTCAAGGCTGGGGAAGAAGGTTATATGGGCGATGACGCGGCGGTAGCGGGGGTCGTCGGCGTGTCCGTGGTGTTCCCAGTCGGCGGGGTGGATATGGATTTCCACGTCGCCCTGTATGCGGCGCAGCTCTGGCTTGATCAATAGGGTGGCATCCGAAAAGTCCGGGCCGGCTTCGCGGTTCCAGCGGCCTGGGTCGAGGACGACGACTTGTTCGCCGTTGCGGGTGTGCAAGGTCTGCGGGCGGAGGGCTGGATCGTACCAGATGCATTGCACATGGCGCTCGGAGAATGTGCCGATCGTGCCATCGCGCAGCACATGGGAGTGTGTAGCTGCAATCAAGTCCCTGTACGTCGCGGCGGCTTCCAGCACAGGGGGGTAACTATGATCATACATTGTCATGTATGCTATCCTACTGCATGCGTGTCCCATGTCCAATCTTCTCTTCCGGGGGAGCTGGATTCTACACTTCACAAAGCTTTGGAATGTGCGCATACTGCATGGACATAAGGAAAGGAAATGCAAATGGCAAATAATCGAACGCGCTGTATTGGCGTCTTGACCGCAGGAGGGGATTGTCCCGGTCTGAATGCCGCCATTCGGGGTGTTGCCAAGGCGGCCTTGCACAATGGCACCAAGGTAATCGGTTTTCTGGATGGATTTCGTGGTTTGGTAGAGAACCGTACCGTGCAGCTTGATGATGCCTCTGTGAGCGGCATTTTAACGCACGGTGGCACGCTGCTGGGGTCGAGCCGGGATAAACCACACAAGATGAACATGGGCGGTCAGATCATGGATATGACGGCAGTGGCTGCCGATAATCTTGAGAAATTGCATGTGGATTGTCTCGTTTGTCTTGGTGGAAACGGTACCCAGAAAAATGCATTACGGCTTTCGCGCAAGGGGAATATACCGGTATTAACGCTTCCGAAGACGATTGATAATGATGTGGCTGCAACCGAAATCACGTTTGGTTTTGATTCTGCCATGCAGGTTGCGACGGAGGCGATCGATCGTTTACATTCTACGGCAACGAGTCATCACCGCGTAATTATCTGCGAAATCATGGGGCACAATGCGGGCTGGTTGACGTTGGGTGCGGGTATCGCGGGGGGGGCGGACGTGATCCTGATTCCTGAGATTCCGTATGATTTGTCGCATGTCGTGGAACATATTCGTGCGCGCCGCCACCATAATAAGCGGTTTTCGATTATTGCTGTGGCAGAAGGGGCACTTTCTGTTGAGGAGGCGAATTCGACGAGCAAGAAGAAAGATGTGGAGACGATGCTGCATAAGAAAGATGGTCAGACCTTGATTGCGGAACCCAAGGCAAGTCGGCTGGCGCGCGAACTGCAGCAGATGTCGGGGATCGATGTGCGCGTGACGTCTCTGGGGCACGTCTTGCGGGGTGGCATTCCGTCACCGACGGATCGTCTGCTGTGCACGGCATTGGGGACGCGTGCCGGGCAGTTACTGGCGGACGGTGTCTACGATGTGATGGTTGCCGTGCGGGGACAGGAATGCGTGCCGGTGCCGCTGGAGGAGGTAGCTGGTATAACGCGAACGGTACCGACGGAGCACGCTTGGATTCAGACCGCGCGTTTGGTGGATACCTGTATGGGGGATTAGAGAGACGCGCGACATGGAGCGTGACAGGAGGTAGTTATGTATACGCAAGCTGAGGTTGCTGCGAGTATTGATCATGCTGTTTTGAAGCCGGAGTTGACCGACAGGGATGTATGTGCGGCGGCTCGTATGTGCCGTGCACGTGGTGTCGGTGCGTTGTGTGTACGTCCGGGGGATGTGGCGTTGGCCGCGCGAGAGCTGCACGATAGCGCTACCAAGGTGTGCGCCGTCATTGGTTTTCCGCATGGGGCGAACCGTACCGAGACCAAGGTATTGGAGGCGCGCCTGGCGCTTGAAGATGGCGCATTGGAACTGGATATGGTAATGAATGTCGGGCGTTTTCTCTCTGGGGATGAGGCTGCCGTCGAGCAGGATATTGCCGCTGTGGTTGCGGAGGCGCATGCGCAAGGGGCAATCGTAAAGGTGATACTGGAAACGTGTTTATTGACGCCTGCGCAGATTGCTGCTGCGTGTCGCATTGCGCAGCGGGCGGGGGCGGATTTTGTGAAGACCTCTACGGGATTTTCGACGGGTGGGGCAACGCGGGATGCGATTGCAATCATGCTGGAAACGGTGGGCGC
The DNA here is from genome assembly GCA_007126175.1 of Kiritimatiellia bacterium. GTDB lineage: Bacteria > Verrucomicrobiota > Kiritimatiellia > UBA8416 > UBA8416 > T3Sed10-140. The sequence goes on along the minus strand of SLBU01000130.1, from coordinate 5,320 downwards.
GAGCATGCAGGTGAAGGCATCTGGCGGGATTCGCGATTGGGCGGGGGCTGTGGCCTACCTGGAGCAAGGATGTACACGGCTGGGAATCGGCGCGACCGAAACGGTGCTCGATGGTGGCACCGCTGCGGCCGGATATTAGGTTGTCCGGGCAGTGGAATTAGATCGATGGTATGGCTGCGCGGGCCAGGCTGGAGCCTAGCGTTCCCAGGGGGGCGGGGGGCTTTTCGGGGACGGCGACCACGCAGTGGGTCGCCGTGGAGAGGGGAACAGTCTTCAGGCTGATTCAGGGGGCGGTGATGATGCGTTGTTCGGGTTCTAGTTCGACGCCGAAGCGATCGTGGACGCGGTGTTGGATGTCGCGGATGAGTTCAAGGAGTTGGGCACCGGTTCCAGGGCCGGTTTTTTCGATGAAGCCGCTGTGTTTTGGGGAGACGCGGAAGCCGCCGTGGGAATGGCCTTTGAGGCCGAGTTCATCGAGCATAGGCCCGACATAGCGTCCGGCGGGGCGCTTGAAGACGCTGCCGGCATTGGGGAAGTCGCGGGGCTGTTTGGCCCAGCGCTCGGCTTTGGTTGCCTCCATCTTGGCGCGGATTTGGGATGGATCGCCTTTTTGGAGGTGGAAGGTGGCGGAAAGGACGATTTTGGTGGGGTCGTCTTGAAAGATGCTGTTGCGGTAGCGGAAGTTGGCTTGGTGGTTGGGGATGGTGCGGATTTCGGCATTCGGGGTGCGGGGTCTACGACTTCGTGCCAGGCTGGAGCCTGGCGTTCCCAGGGGGCGGTTGGGCTCTGCTGTTGGTGGGCAGTGGGTATCGAGGTAGGTGACGGTTTCGAGGATGCCGGCGATGTCTTCGTCTTTGGCCCCGGCATTCATGACGATAGCGCCGCCGATGGAGCTGGGGATGTCGTAGAAGATTTCGAAGCCGGACAGGGCATGGGCTGCTGCTCTTTCGCAGACGGCCTGGGTGAAGGCACCGGCTCCGATGGTCATGGTTTGGCCGTGGACGTCAATGTGGCTGGCGTTGCCATTAAAGATGAGGAAGGGCGTCTCGTAGTGTTCGCGGGCGAGGATGATGTTGTGGCCGCTGCCGAGAATCACGGGCTGGGTGCTGGGGTCCTGGTTGCCGAAGTATTCGGCGAGATCGTCAGCCGATTCGGGAAAGTATGCAATGCGGCAGTGGGCCGGGATGCGGTAGGAGTTAAAGCGGGTTAGGTCGCAGTTTTGGGTGATTTTCATGGGGGGATCACACTACAGTGTGTTGGCGAGGTGTTTGATGTAGGCGGAGAGTTCGTCGTGCATGTCGGGGTCGCGCATGGCAAAGTCGATGTTGGTGGTGATGAAGTCGGTTTTGTTGCCGACGTCGTAGCGCTTGCCTTTGAATTGGAGTCCGTAGGCAGGACGGCTTTGCAAAAGGGAGCGAATGGCATCGGTGAGCTGGATCTCGTTATTTTTGCCGCGTTGTGTTTCGGCGATGAAGCCAAAGATTTCGGGGGTGAGGATGTAGCGGGCAGAGACGGCGAGGTTGGAGGGGGCTTCTTGGGGGGAGGGTTTCTCGATGAGGTCGGTGAGTTCCATGATGCCATTTTGTGGTACGGTTCCTTTGGCGATGCCATAGCGGCTGACGTGGTCTTGGGGGACTTCCTGGAGTGCGATGACGGGGGCATCGTGTGCGTCGTGGATATCGGCGAGTTGGCGTGTGACGGGGACATCGGTTGCTGATTCGATGATGGTATCACCCAGGAGTACGGCGAAGGGTTCGTCGCCGACGTGATGGCGGGCGCAGTAGACGGCATCGCCGAGGCCGCGCATTTCGCGTTGCCAGACGAAGTGGATATCGGCCATTTCGGAGATTTGGCGGATGGATTGGAGTTGGGCTGTTTTGCCGCTTTTTTCGAGTTGGGCTTCGAGTTCGAGGCTGCGGTCGAAGTGTTCTTCAATGGCACGTTTGCCGCGTCCGATGACGATGATGATGTCGGTAATGCCGGACTGTACGGCTTCGGTGACGACGTATTGGATGACAGGGGTGTCGACGACGGGCAGCATTTCCTTGGGTTGTGCTTTGGTGGCGGGGAGGAAGCGGGTTCCGAATCCGGCGGCGGGAATGACGGCTTTCCGTATCATGAGGGCGTTCCTTGTGTTTGGTTCTTTGTTCGTGGTTCTTTGTTCTTGGTTTGGCTGATGATGGGCCAGGCTGGAGCCTGGCGTTTCCAGGTTATGGCGACCACGTAGCGGATCGCCATGGGGAGGGTAAAAGGTCTTTAGTCTTCTGTCTTTTGTCTTTCGTCTGGAATTGGGGGAGAGATGGTAGGAAGGAGGACGTCGCACTGGAGGGCGGCAAGGGCTGTTTTGAGGTTCTGGAGCATGGTTTGGTCTTCGTAGGTGCCGATGATGGCCCCGCCGGAACCGGTAAATTTGGCACTGGCACCGATGTTGCGTGCGGTCTCGACCATTTTGCGGTTGCCTTCGCCGACATCATAGAGGTTGGTGCGGCAGTCGAAGTTGTCATTGAGCAGTTGGCTGAGTTTGTGGCCTTGGTTGGCGCGTAGGCATGTGCGGGCTTGTTCGGTGAGGTCGGCCCAGAATTGTATGGCATCGAGTACTTCGGGCTCTTTACGGTTGAAGCGCTGTCGTAGGTTGTTGTGAACGATTTCGGAGCCTTCGGAGAGATCGCGGCGATAGGCAATGTAGAGAGGCGGGAGTGATGCGGGGTCGAGGGCCTCGTAGTGGCCAAAGCCGCGTTCTTGCATGGTTGTCTGGTTGAAGTCCATGTAGACGAGTCCGCCATAGACTTGTGCGACGCGGTCCTGGAGGCCGGCGGCAATACCGAGTTCCTCTGTTTCGACGGATAGGATCAAGTTAGCGAGTTGGGGGTGTGGGATGGCCAGGTTGTAAAATGCCATGAGGCAGCGGATGCAGGCGGTGATGATGGCGCTGGAGCCGGCGAGTCCGACCTGGTGGGGAATATCGGAGGTGTAGTGCAGGGTGAAGTTGCGGTTGTGGAGGGCATGGTTTTGGGCGGCGGCGTAATCATGGAATTTTTTAACGGAGGCTTTGAGGAGGCGGATGCCGCCGTAATAGCCGAAGCTGTTGACATCGCGGGCGAGTTCGCCGATGCCATTAAAGCGTGAGTGATCGCGTCGGTTAGGGAGAATTTCGAGGTCGGGGGTTTCGTAGAGTACGACATCGGCGCGGAAGTTGGTGAAGGTGAGGGCAATGGTTTTGCCAAAGTAGCCATCGGATGGGTTTCCGATGAGGGCACCGCGCGCATAGGCTGCTTTTCGTATCATCATAGCTTGGGATTCCAGGTTTTTTTACACTGCTGGATTTGTAGCAAAGGGGGAGGGCAAGTGGCAAGCAGCAAGCGCCAGAGATGCGATGGGGTTTTTGGGGGTGGTGAAGTTTTGATTGGGTGATGCGGGGGTTGTGTGTATGCTGCCGGGCTATTGATGATTCGATGTGTTATGTTGTGCACATGCGTGGACGCCCCCCCCTTTTTTTGTGGCCCTTTTTAACTGGTGAGATATGGAACGAGAGTTGGAGCGAGAGATTGGTCGGCGGCGTACCTTTGCGATTGTGTCGCACCCGGATGCAGGCAAGACGACGCTGACGGAGAAGTTTTTGTTGTATGGCGGGGCACTGCATTTGGCGGGGTCGGTGACGGCGCGCAAGAATCAGCGTGCGACGACATCGGACTGGATGGAGTTGGAGAAACAGCGGGGGATTTCGATCAGCTCGACCGTGCTGCAGTTTGATTACCGTGATTTTCGGATCAACTTATTGGATACGCCGGGCCACAAGGATTTTTCGGAGGATACGTATCGGGTGCTGACGGCGGTGGATGCGGCGGTGATGGTGATTGATGCTGGCAAAGGGATTGAGAGCCAGACGCGAAAGTTGTTTGAAGTGTGTCGGCAGCGAGGGGTACCGATTTTCACGTTCATGAACAAGCTGGATCGTCCTTCGCGCGATCCGCTGGAGCTGCTCGATGAGCTGGAGCATGTATTGGGGATAGGGGCGTATCCGGTGAATTGGCCTTTGGGGGAGGGGACCGAATTCAAGGGGGTCTGGGATCGGATGACCGCACAGGCGTATATGTTCGAGCGGACGCCGGGTGGAACTTTCCGTGCGCCGGTGGCGACCATGGGGCTGGATGATCCGGTGATTCGCGAGGCATTGCGTCCGGATGTGTATCGCAATGTTTGCGACGCGGTTGAGATGTTGGATGGGGCAGGTGAAGGCTTTGATCGCGAGGCGGTGTTAGCGGGGAAAACGACGCCGGTGTATTTTGGCAGTGCATTGAACAACTTCGGGGTTCAGCTTTTACTGGATGGATTTCTGGATTTTTCGGGGCCGCCGACATCGCGTCAGTCTCGGGACGGGCACCTTGTGCAGCCGTCGCATCCCTCGTTTTCGGGGTTTGTTTTCAAGATCCAGGCGAATATGGATCCAAACCATCGCGACCGAATTGCCTTTGTGCGGGTGGTATCGGGAAAATTCGCGCGTGATATGCGTGCGCAGCATGTACGGACGGGCAAAACGATTCGGTTGGCGGGTGCGACCAAGCTTTTCGGGCGTGAGCGCGAGACGGTGGATGAGGCGTATCCGGGGGATGTGGTTGGGATTGTGGGCAAGGATGGTTTTGCGATTGGGGATACCATAACGGAGGATACGTCCATTATTTTTGACGAGATTCCGCGTTTTGCACCTGAATGTTTTGCGACCATCGAGAATCCGACGCCCTCGGAATATAAGCGTTTTTCGAAGGGGTTAGAGCAATTGTTGCAGGAGGGGGTGATCCAGCGCTACGAACTGGACGATACGGTAACGAAGACGACGCTACTGGGGGCGGTGGGCCCGTTGCAGTTCGAAATCGTGAAATATCGTCTTGAAAGCGAGTATGGGGCGGCTTCGCGGGTTACGCCAGCGCTTTGGACGTTGGTGCGCTGGTTAGCGGCAGACGTTGATACGGCGCGGATGACCATACCTGTTGGGGTGCGCCTGGGGACTGATGATCATGGTGGTCGGGTCTTGTTGTTCAAGGATGAATGGGGACTGCGGTATTTTCGGGAAAAGAATGCAGATGTAGCGCTGCGCGAAAGTCCGGGGTATTACCATTAGTGCTACCCTCACGGGAGTGTTGTGCAGCTGCGTAAGTAGCTTATGGGTAGCCTGATAAGTGATTCAGCGCGCATCGTGCTCGGTGTTTGAATATCCAATAACCAACAAGGAATGTCCAATATCCAAGTGAAATACACGTTGTTTCAGCCTGATTGGCCATTTTCCAGTCCTTGTTCGGTTGGATATTCCGTGTTGGATATTGGA
>SLBU01000090.1 GCA_007126175.1 Kiritimatiellia bacterium | reverse complement strand
GTGCAAGCGAGCACGGGGCGCAGCTTGTATTTGGGATTATGGAGAAATCCGAGTATCAGTTCCATCGGGCAATTGCCGGCACCGCGTCCGAGACCGGCCATGGTGGCATCCACGCGATTGGCTCCGCATACGATCGCTTCAATCGTATTCGCAAATGCCAATTGTTGGTTATTGTGCGCATGGATGCCGACTTCCTTGCCGGTGCCTTCAAGGGCCGCTTGGAACGTTTGGGTCAATTCCCGGATTTGTTCCGAGTAGAGCGAACCAAAACTATCGACAATATACACGCCACTGGCCTCGGACTGGGCCGCCGCTTCGAGTGCGGCTGCCAATTCGCCTTCCTGGACGGTAGAAACCGCCATCAACTGCAGCATCACCTCATAGCCCTTGTCGGCGGCATCCTTAACCATATTGAGTGCAAGCGGGATCTGATGGATATAGCAGGCCACCCGGATCATATCGATCACGCTATTGGCCTTAGGCAGGATGTCGTTGCGATAGTCACAACGATCCGCATCGGCCATTACTGCCAGTTTCAGGTCCGTGGGATTGTCCTCTACAATGCGCCGCAACGTATCTTCCTCACAGTGTTTCCAGGGACCATGCTCCGTTGGAATATAGATGGCTTTGTCGCCCTTGTAGCCCAGTTCCATGTAATCGACACCAGCGGCCACATTACAATCATAGATCGCTTTCACGAAACCATCGTCGAAATGATGCTGGTTGATCAGCCCGCCATCGCGGACCGTGCAATCCAGCACCTTGATGTCCGGGCGATAGGATAGCCAATTCCGGTTCTGCTCTTTATCTGTCATGCGTTTACCTTATCTGCTTGCTATAAATCTCAGCAGAGCATAGTACGACAAGATGGGGGCAAGGAAAAGAGCAAAATGATGCGCGGAGCTTGACACCGGCAGCTTGAAACTCTACAGTCAAAAACTCTTTACAGCAGCAGCGATCTCAAGCGTTGCGGGTCTCGGGAGGGTTGGCAGAGTCCGGTTGAATGCGCATGACTCGAAATCATGTTTACCCGCAAGGGTAACGGGGGTTCGAATCCCTCACCCTCCGCCAGTTACCATTTTGGCCAAAAATTCAAAAGAGGACAGGAATGAAGACGGGTATTGTTTTAATGTGGTTGATCATCTTGTTGCTGCTGGCTGCGGTGCTGCCGGCCGCTGGGGATCGTTCCGCCGACGCGCTGTATCATTCCCCGGTCATGATCGTACTGCTGGGGCTGCTGGCGGGTTCGTGCCTGTGGTGCTGCCGGAAAAGGCGCAGCGGGTGGTGCTGGGCGGGATTCCTGTTATCCCATCTCGGGATCGCCATTGTGCTGGCGGGTGGAATGCTCGGGTTCCTGTTTGGCGTCCGCACCATGGTCAGGATTCCGGTCCGTTTCGAGCATCCGATTGATACGGTGATGGTAGCCGCGCAACGCCAAGTGCCGCTGGGGTTTTCGATCACCGCACGCGATTTCAAGGTTGAGTTCTATCCGCCGGCCTATGTTCGTTGGTACCCCCTGCCGCCCGAACAGGTTGGCCCTGGGGAGAATCCCTTCCGTCCGGGCGAGACGCTTGAGACGGAGTCTGTCAGTGAGTGGGAACTGGGCGATGGACAGACCTTTGCGGTTTCCTCCTTGTGGGACGCGATCCGTTCCGATTGGATTCCGCAGTACAGTCTGCCGGATGGTTCGATTCTGGCGATCGCGCGGAAAACCCCCAGCTTCTTCGGTTTCACGCTGGTTGTCAGCGATGGCGAGCAGCTACGGGAAATTCCGGTCACGGTCAACAAGCCCGCAAAATATGGCGGCTGGATCTTCTACCTGATGTCCTATGACGCGCAAGGTCGCTCGTATGTCGATATTTCCGCCCGCCGCGATCCGGGGCGCACTGCGGTGATCGCGGGGATCTGGATGATCATCGCCGGCGTTTTTATGCTTTCGTTCCGCCGCACACAGGAGTCTGCCGATGCAACTACTTGAATGGGTCAATCCACTGTTAATCGGGACCGCCGCGCTGTACATCGCATCGGGAGTGCTTTATACATTCCAGCGGGGTAGGGGAGCGAGCATTGCTCTGGGGGCGGGCTGGATTGCGAACCTGGCGGTATTCGCCGTGAATGCGTTGATCGTGCGGGATATCCCGATGGGCAACATGTACCAGGTGCAGGTGGTACTGGCGCTGTGCTTCCCACCGTTGCTGCTCATGCTCACGCTTCGCGACCGGCTGGGCTGGACCGCACTTTACTTCGCCTATGGGGCGGCCCTGCCGCTGATTGGGGCCTTGTTTATGGACAAGCAGGCAACCTGGCGGCGTATGCCCGCACTACAGTCGCCCTGGTTTGTGCCGCACGTTCTGAGCTACATGATCGCCTATGCCTTGTGCGCGGTGGCCTTCATCATGCTGATCCGCCTCTGGCTCGGGCGCACCCGCAGGTCGGAATATCGCCGTGCGATCTACCAGATTCTGCGCATCGCCTTTCCGTTCATGACCTTCGGCATGCTTGGCGGTGCCCTATGGGCCGAGGCCGCCTGGGGTCGGTATTGGAGCTGGGACGCGAAAGAGGTCTGGTCCCTCATTACCTGGGGCCTCTATGCCATCTACTTCCACACCCGCAAGAGCCCATGGCACAAGTGGGCGGATCTGCCGCACCTGCTGGCCTTCCTGGCGCTGCTGACGACATTCTTCCTGGTCAACCTGCTGCCGAAGCTGGGGAGCCTGCTGCACAGCTATGCCTGAGAACGTTTAGCCCAGCTTTGCTTACCCTGTTCTGCAAAGATTCTACTAACTCTTGCGTAGGGGTTTCATCAGGAGCCGCCCTGCGCACCTATGGTGCAGAGCATGAATATCCCGCTGGGGAACCAGCGGGATATTCCATCACGATGCGGAAGCCGAACTCAGTGACCGGTGGAGGCAAAAACCATCTCGGGCTTGCTGAACATCACATGGTTGTGATAGGTGGCGTATTCGGTCAGGATGGCACCGTCTGCGCCAGCCTTCTGGCCATGCCACGACTCGGGATCCTTCAGTATATACGGTTTTCCTGAACGCGCGTCGCGGGTGACGCCGAACCTGGATTTCATCCAGGTCTCGCCATATCCCCAGGGCCTTTTGCTTTCGGGCAGTTTGCTTAGTTCGACTTCGGTGCCTTCGCCCTGGTACTCGCCGTGGAACGTCACTTCGCCATAGCGTACCTGCCAGGCCTCCATCTTGGGACCAAACCCCTCGCTGCCGCCAATGTGGCGGTGTTCCGGCAGTGTCTGGCCCGGAAGCAGGAAGATCTCGTGCCCGAGGTAGCCGAATGTGCTATCGCGAAATTCCCCCGCATATTTCTTGGCGCCGTGGGTGCCGTACGTGCCGGACTCGTTGATCCAGAAAATTCCGCCCATGCCGAGTTTGAGTATGTCGCCCTGATTGAAATCGGCAACCCAGAATGCGTCGGTCTTGAGAAGATCCGGCACAGGATAGTCAAATCGCGCCAACATGTCGAAGTAGGCCTGTTTGACGGCGGCAACATCCAGTTTTCCATCCTTGTACAACTCGTCCATCGTTTCCGATGTTCCTGATGCTTGAGCCGTTTGCGCCTTGAGCGCAGTCCCTACTGCCAGTCCAGCCGCCATCGTCGATCCGATGAATGATCTGCGAGTCACTTTCGTCATAGTCCCTGCCTCCTTGTTGTGTAGCGTTTTATTGTAACCGTGTTGTTGTGATATCTTACATATTGGGGCTGCATGCTGATTGCTCCTTGCTTACAGGGATAGTATATACTTCACGAGATCATCCATCTGTGTATCGGTCAAGTTGGATGTCCGTCCGTGTTTATCGTCGGGGTTGAATCGGGTAAAGACCTCTTTCATCGTGGCGGCCTGTCCCTGGAAAAGATAAGGGGCGGTTCGCCAGACTTCCACCAACGGCGGGGTCACGAAGTCGGTGATGCCGAGTTCATCCGGCCCTGTGCCGACATTGTGGATTTTGCCGTCCGTTTTGTAGGGACCGTTGTGGCATTGGATGCAGCCAGCGGCGGCGAAGATCTGTTTGCCGCGCTGCGCTGATGTACGTAACTGGCCGTTGACCAGGTAGGGACTTGGAACCGGGCGCAGTGCCCGCAGGTAGGCGTCGACCGCAACGGTAACGTCCTCAGGGACGGAGGCGAATTGAATGAAGCGGAAGCCAGCCCGCACTGCTACCTCAGCCCGTGGGCGGATACCGGTGATCATCACGGGGGGCGTCTCATGGCTGTAAAGCATCGTGCGCGTGTTCTTGGGGTTCCCGATGCCGTCGTTGAGCAGATCCCAGTTAACGGCATCTGTCCGTGCGTCGGGATGGCAGGTGACGCAACTCTGCCACTGCTGAAAGCAGAGGCGAGCGTCATAAAAAGCCATTTCACCTTGCCGGACGATATTGGGTTCCACCGGATCCCCCACCAGGATATGCCGTGCGACAGAGGAACGGCCGGCATCGGCGATGTTAATCCGCGCCAGACTGTCGGAAAAGTATTGCGTGACGATGGCCTCCTTGCCCGTGAGGATTACCCCGCGCGGACCGTTTCCCGGGAGTGCTAGTCGCCGGCGCATGCCGGCGATGAAGCCGAGATCGTTCGGGATCTGATCCAGCGCGCGCGCAAAGGTCGTGGTCGCCTGTCCGGCGTTGACCGCGTCGATGGTTTCGTGTAGGAGCGTGCGGTCGATCACGCTGATCTCGTGCGTGCCGGAATGGGCCACCACTATGCGGGTTCCGTCCGCGGAACAGGCGATGCCCCAAGGATTGGCCGCCCCCAGCTCGATATCGTCCAGCAGTACCGTCGTCAGCCAGGAGTCAGCAGCAACGTTGATGATGCTCATGGCACTCGTATTCATCCACCCTCGCTCCAACTGCGTGGTGGGAACACCGAAACGGGCGATATTGTGGGTGACGTAGGCATGGCGGCCATCCGGCGAGATGCAGATCGCTCGTGCCGAAGTCGCTCCCCCCGGGAGGAGTATGGTCGCCGTGCTTTTGAATGTTTCCAGATCAATGATATTGAGCTGTGCCGCGACGTTCTGGGCCATGGCAGCCTGGGACGGCAGGTGCTGGACCACCAGAAGCTTGGTTCCGTCGGGGGTGATCGCTGCGGCAATGGGCTCGCGCCCGACCGCCAGCGTTGCGACCTGCTTGCCGCTTTCGATGTCGTAGGCGGCCACGGCATTGTCAAAACGGTTACAGACATAGACCGTCCGTCGGTCGGCTGACAGTTGCGGCGCCAGCGGCGTATGGCCGGCGCGGAACGAGCCGACCCGTTTGAAGGTGCGCGTGTCAATGATGTCGACCGCCCCGTCTGCTGTTCCCCAGGTCACGAAAAGCCGCTCGCCGTCGGGATCGAGCACCAGCCCGGATGGTGCCCCATTCAGGGGAACAGAGGCGGTCAGAGCCTCCGAATTGATGTCGACGCGCTCGACGCTGGCCCCCGTGTGATTGATGATGTACACGGATCCCGTCTCCGTGGCTGCAACCAGATCGAGAGGCGAACGGTAGGGGTAACCCGCTCCCAAGGGTAGCCCTTCGACCGTTTGTGCCGAGCGGACGGGAAGCGTTCCCAGTGTGGCAAGCGTAATCATTGCCAAAACCGTATACTTCATTGTTGCTCTCTTCTTTCGCATAACGCAAAGACGCAGGTACCCCCACCGTGGAAACTGCTACGAATTGTTTGCCTTATCGTTACGTTCCCAGCTTCAGTTTTTCCTGCAGCTCCTTCAATTTTTTGGCATACACGTCGCGCGGCATAATATTTGCTTCACGGCAGAGAGCGGCGGCAAGCCCCACCACTTCGCCCATCATGCCGGTCGTGGTCTGTACCCGGAACTTGGCAAGGGAGATGCTACTCTGGCTGACATTACGCCCTGCCATAAACAAATTGCGGATGTTCTTCGAATAGAAACAACGATACGGGAGATATCTCACTGGATGGGACTGCTTCATCTCATGATGAGCAACGCTGCGAAACGGCCCATCAGGAAATTGTCGTGCATTGCCGGAAGCAGGGAAATGAATATCGATCCCCCATGTGCAGCCCACGGCGGCGTCAGGATAGATCTCCTCTGACGCAATATCATTCTGGGTGAAGATAAGATCCCCCACCAGACGCCGTGATTCCCGCTTGCCGAGAATGTAGCCGACCTTTTCCAGCTTCATGTTTTCGTACTTTTTACGATCCGAGTAGTGGTTCTTCTGAAAATCCCAGTTCCCGTAGATCACGCGGAACCAGTAGTCGCGAATGGCTTCGGTCTCCGTGGCGTTGTTGTTGAAGAATCCGGTCTCCCAATTCCAGAATGAAGCTGTGGCTTTTTGAACGGTTTGCTCGTCGAATTGCACCGCCCAAGGGCAAGATGGAAATGGCGAGCTCTCGGAGGTTCTCTTGGCATGCCACTTCAGGCTGGCCCCGAGAACCCGGTTGTCCGCTTTTTCCGGTGCCAGCGCTTCGCCAAACTCCGACTTCGCTTCGCGGCCCATGCGGAATTCGGCCCCGGCCAGCACCCCAAGATTGCCGTCCCCGGTGCAGTCTGCGAACAGTGGTGCCTCCAAGAGCAGCTCCGTGCCGGTTCTCTGTTCTACGGCCACGGCGGATCGAATGATCTGATTCCCCATCTCAACCGCCGTGACGTGCGTAAAGAGAAAGAGATCCAAGTCAGACTCAGCTTCAATGAGGGCTTTCGCTTCGGCTAGATGAAAGGAGGAGTTAAATCCACGCGTTTGGTGCATGAGCGCATTGACAAGATTCCCAATGTTTGGATAGAGGGGAAGATTTGTGGCGCCGGAGATAGGGACGCTGATCTCAGGGCTGGCGTTTCCGCCCAGAACCGGACGGTTATGAACCAGGGCAACCTTACAGCCGGACCGCGCGGCGGCAATGGCGCAACAGATTCCTGCAATTCCAGCGCCAGCGACCACAAGATCGTACTGCTTCCTGATCGTCGGCTTATCCGGGAGGCCAAGCGCTTTTCTGCGGAAAGACCGCAGCTCGTCACCATCCTTGGGAGGAACAAAAGAAGGGTCACTGGAAAGGAAGATCGCTTCGCACCGACCCGCGAAACCGGTCAGATCTTTCAGTGCCAGCCTGACTTCACCGGCTGTAAGCTGGACGGTGCCGCCATCTTGCCAATGCCAGTCGCTTTTGCCGGTGCCGAAGTCTACCGGCAACGCCTGGTCGGCAATCGCGAGGCGGAATTGTCCGGGGCCATGCGGGTAGACCCAGTCACGCGTTCTTACCCATACGCGGTACTTGGCGGAACGGGGTACGTCGAAAGAAGTCGATGCATCCTCGACAGGAACGCCAATACCATGCGCCATCAGATAGGCAGCCCCGATCTGGTCGATTGACTGCGTATCGACCACCCAGCCGCCCAGCTCTTTAAAGGTTTCCGCATCGATCAGGATGGCGTGTCCATTTCCTGTCGCCTGGCAGAAAGCCGGCATTGCCAGCCCGGCTAGCAGCACGCCCCCTGTCATCGCACTCCCGCTCTTCAAAAATGCCCTTCTACTCATAGCGTTGTTCATGATTTATCATCTCCTGCATTTCCCCATCCATTTCACTCGACGATAGCGGCGACGAGATAGGGGGACGATTGCTTGCTGTTACGGCAGTTCTTTGATGCGGACGTTTCGATACCAGATGGGTTTGCCTTCATCTTGAAAACTGATGTAGCCCTCTGGCGGCCTGTCCTTCATTGCTGATTTGCTTAAGTCCAGATCGATAATCTGTTCTCCGTTGAGCACAACCTTTAGACTGCTATCGACCAACGTGATTATGTAGCGGTTCCATTCCCCGGCTGGTTTGACCATGTTGCTGGACGGACCAACCGTTCTGATTATACCTCCGCAATCGTGATGACCTACGTTTTCCTTACCATAGGTGTCAAGAATCTGAAGTTCGAATCCTGAATTTACGTGATCGTCAAGATCCCCGATACGCATAAAAACACCGGAATTACCGTTCTTTTCAAACTTGAACTCAAGATCCAGAATGAAGTTTTTATACTTCCGGTCAGTAGTCAGATAATCTTTGTAACGTGTCCAACCGCTTTCGCCGGGTCTTGGTTTCAGTCTGATGGTTGTGGCGTCCTCAACGATCCAATTTCCGGTTGTGTTCCACCCGCTCAGATCTTTACCGTTGAACATTGGAACAAATCCCGACACTTCTTCAGCGCAGAGACTTGTCGCCAAGGTCAATGTGCTCACAAGAATGCAACAACATGAAATGCTACTTGTTATACTTCTCATTATGGCTCCTGATGTTTAGCTGCTGATTAAATATGTTCGTAGCCCAATTCCCAACCTTCACGAGGTTTTCTGTGCATCATTTGATTGGCTTCGGCATCGTCAAATTTCATCGTCTTTTTGCTAAAGGTGATTTTTCGGTTAAGTTTCTCGGCAATAATGGCCATGTTGGTGATGGCGGTCATCTTGCTGCTGTACTGAAAATTCGAGATCGTGTCATTCCATTCACGTTCGCCACGCGCAGCTGCCAGAAATTCATCTGTAATTGCTGGCCCCGCGGGAATGATAAGTTCCACGTTTCCTGGCGCTAGCCTCTCGCCATTTCGATAGATACTATTTCTGTCATTATAGTCACCTTCAGAGATCAACACGCCTTTCGTGCCAATAAACATGCACCCAGTTCCCGGAAGATGATTTTCGCCGAGCGCCTCCGGTTTTTCAGGTTTCAGATTGCCATCATACCAGTAGGACACAAACCCCGGACAGGTATCAGTCTGGGCAAAAATTGACTTGATGATCTGTCTTGATGGATACTGGTCTTCTGTCGCTCCCTCGATTTTAATTGGTTCAACGGTGACATCAAAATCGGGCTTAAGAATCTGATGCATGGCATTGGTGGTGTGACAGGCCATATCCCCAAATGCGCCTGTTCCAAAATCCCGGATGCCACGCCATTTGAAGGGGTGAACCTCGTCTTGATAAGGACGGTGCGGAGCTACGGCGCAATACACATCCCAGTCAAGCGTATCAGGGCAGGGGCCTTGTGTCGCTGGATCCGGACGTTCACGACCCTGTGGCCATCTGGGGCGATTCGTCCAGGTGTGCACCTCGAGAACCTTGCCGATCTCATCATTATTGATTATGGCATGGCATTCCCGCCACCCTT